>JACPAP010000142.1 GCA_016180765.1 Gemmatimonadota bacterium | reverse complement strand
GAACCTGGAGGCCATGGCGCCGCCCCCGGCGTGATGCCCCGGACGAGGCTGGGGGCGTCCCGATCGACCCGGGTTCGGTGAAAGAGGCCGGTCAGCGGTCCACCCCCGAAGGAGACGCGATGAAGGTCACCAAGGTCGAAGCGACGACGCACCGGGTGCCGGCCCGGGTGCCGCTCCTCAAGGATCCGGTCATGCGGGAGATCGTGTTCGTCCGGGTGCAGACGGATGGCGGGCTCACCGGCTACGGGATCACGGGCCCGATCCAGCGGTTCGCGGTCCGGGAATTCGTGAACCGGGAGGCCGGGCCGATGCTCGTCGGCAAGGACCCCCTGGCCACGGAGCGGCTCTGGCACGATTGGTTCTCCCGGTTGAATCCCCGGGCCCAGACCGGCGTCTGGTCCTCGGCTATCAGCGCCCTGGACATCGCCCTCTGGGACCTGAAGGGGAAGCAGGCCGGCCAGCCGGTCTGGAAACTCCTCGGCGGCTACAGTGCCACGGTGCATCACCTTCGGCCTCCTGGAGTACAGCCGGGAGCAACTGGTCGAGGTGGCGAAGCAGTTCGTCGCCCAGGGGCACGACAAGCTCAAGATGGTGGTGGCCATCAACGGAGCGCAGGACCCGGCCGAGGATGCGGCCCGGGTCAGGGCGGTGCGGGAGGCGGTCGGCGACGGGGTCGAGCTGATGGTGGACGCGAACTACCTGTTCGCCTTCCCTCGCGCCCTGGACCTGTGCAAGCGGATCGAGCCGTACCGGATTATGTGGTTCGAGGAGCCGGTGTACGGGAACGATGCCCGCCTGCTGGCCGACCTGCGCCGCCAGACGAGCATTCCGATCTCGGCGGGGCAGAACGAGGGCCACAAGTGGCGCCACCGGGAGCTGCTGGTCCACGGGGCCGTGGACATCCTCCAGCCCAACGTGGTCTACGTCGGCGGGTACACGGAGGCGGTGAAGGTCGCGGCCATGGCGCAGGCCTTTAACGTGCCGATCGCCAACGGCGGGGGCTGGCCGCACCACAACGCCCACCTGATTGCGGGGGTGGCGAACGGCTGGCGCGTGGAGTTCCACGTGCCGATGTGGGTCACCGGGGAGATCATCTTCCGGGATCCCCCGAAGCCGGTCCGCGGGACGGTCACGCTCCCCGACCTGCCCGGGCTGGGCCTGGAGCCGAACGAGGATGCCCTGCGGGAGACGCTGGAACGCTGACGACCCCGAACGGCGCGCCCGCATGGTGCGGGGTGGGGACGACCCGGGGCCCATCGGGAGTCCCGCAGACCGAACGGACCGATGGATGCGCAGTGCCACCCATTTTCGGGTCCGCCTCTCCATCGCCACGGGAGGCAGTGGGGGCGTCTACTACCCCCTCGGCGGCGGGATGGCGGCCCTCATCTCCAAGTCCATCCCCGGGGTGGAGGCGACGGCGGAGGTGACGACCGCGTCGGTGGACAACATGAAGCTCCTCCACCCAGGCAAGGTCGCGCTCGCCCTCACGCTCCCCGACACCGCATGGGATGCCTCCAAGGGCCGGCTGAAAGGGCCGGTGGACAAGGTTGCGGTCCGCAGCCTGCGCCGCCGGTCGCCCGACCCCGGGCCGGTCCTCGCGGAACACCCGTTCGACAAGAAGTGACCGCAGCGGAGGCGAAGGGGAGAACGGGGCGATCGTGGCGGGTGCCGAGAGACGGGAGCGCGGGATGGCGGAACGTCTGGCTCGGTGGGACCGGCCACGGCTCGGTGCCGTGACCTTCCGCCTCCTCCTCGCGCTCCTCCTCGCGCCGGCGGCTCTCTTTGCGGCGCCGGTGAAGTCCCTCTATCCGATGGAGGTCGTCGCCGAGGGGCTGCGGGAGCCCCGCGGCCTTCTCTTCCTCCCCGACGGCAGCCTCCTCGTCGCCGAACAGGCGGGCAACACCATTGCACGAGTCGCCCCTGAGGGGACCCTCACCCGCATTGTGGCCGGCCTGAGCTGGCCGCACGACATCGCGCGGGACGGCGCGGGGGCCCTCTATGTGGCCGACACGGGCAAGGGGCGGGTCGCCCTGGTCTCGCCGGACGGCGCGGTGAGCACCTATGTGGCAGGCCTCACCGCCCCCGTGGACCTGGACTTCGATCCGGCTGGACGCCTGATCATCTGCGAGTACATCCGGGGGCCACTCAAGGTCGCCGAGGGGCCGGGGAATGCGAAGCCGTTCGGTCCAGTACTGGATGGGGGACACGGGCTGCTGTTCGAGCCGGGTGGCGGGATCGTGGTGGTGGAGAACCTGGGGGAGCGGATCTCCCGCCTGGCCGGGGACGGGCAGCTCGAGCCTGCGTGGCGGGACATCAGGGGGGTCGGCCTGGCCCGCGGACTCTCGGGAGACGTGTACGTTGCGGAGCCGGCGGCCGGCCGGGTGTGGCGCCTGAAGCCAGGTGGGGTCGAGGTGGTGGTGGCCGAGGGGCTGGCCGGCCCGCGGGACCCGGCCTTCGACCCGGCCGGCCGCCTCTATGTGGCCGAGACAGGCGCGGGCCGCGTGGTCCGGTTCACGGGAGCCTTCTGACGGCCGGCCCGGGGGCGCAGCCGACCAAGCCGGTGCCGGCCTACCAGGAGTACCGGGGCTCCGGCATCAAGTAAACGCGAGGCCTGAACAGCGCGGGCCCCGCCGGGAGTACCCGGCGGGGCCCGACGCTTTCTTGGGGGCAGCGGGTGGCCCCGCTGTTCCTTGAAACAGGCCCGGCCCTCATGGGGCCGACGGCTGTTTACCGGAACACCAGGTCCCCGTGCTTGCGGATGAACTCGACGATCCCGCCTTCCTCCAGGATGGCCAGCATCACCTCGGGGATGGCCCCCACGCGGAACTCTTCCCCCTTCGTCAGGTCCCGAACCAGGCTCCGCTTCAGGTCCACCTCCAGCTCGTCCCCCTGGGCGATCCGGTCGGTATCCAGCGTCAGGGCGGGCATCCCGATGTTGAAGGCGTTCCGGTAGAAGATGCGGGCGAAGGACTTGGCCAGGACCACGGGCACCCCTGTGATCTTGATGATCCGGGCCGCGTGCTCACGGGAGGAGCCCTGGCCGAAGTTGCGGCCCGCCACGACAATGTAGGTCTTGTCCTTCTTCGTGGTGGCGGGCGCGAAGTTCGCGTCGGCATCCTCGAGGACGTGCTCCGCCAGTTTCGGCAGGTCCGACCGGAGGTGCGCGTAGCGGCCGGGCGCAATCAGGTCGGTCGAGATGTAATCCCCGAACTTCCAGGCGACTCCGCGGATGCCCATGGCTCCCTCCTAGTGCCGGGCCAACTAACTTCGCCTCAC
>JACPAP010000261.1 GCA_016180765.1 Gemmatimonadota bacterium | reverse complement strand
GCGCCGGGCGCGTAGCGCGAAGGTACGATGGAGCGCTTGCGCGTAGGGTCGATCCGTGCGGAGGGCCACGTGATCCACCTGGACCTGCGTGAAAATGCGTGCCCTTTGGAGCCGCGCCTGCTCCGCCGCGATCCGCAGCTTCACGCGGGTGGCCCCATGGGAGGTGTCCACCAGCACGGCCGCGCCGGACTCGGCGTCGCGCAACTCCACCCATCCGGCATCCGGGAGCTCCACTTCGCGCGGGTCGTCCACCGTGATCGCCACCACTTCGTGCCGGCGGGCCAGGCGCCGGAGCGGCTGCTCCCAGTCGGCCGCGCGAAAATCGGAGATGATCACCACCACGGCGCGGTGGCGCAGCAGGCGGGCGCCATATCCCAGCGCCGCCCCGAGGTTGGTTCCCCGGTCGGTGGGACGAAAGGCGACCAGGTCCCGTAACACCCGCAGCGCGTGGCCCCGGCCCTTGGCCGGCCGCACCACGTGATCCACGCCCTCCGAAAAGACCACCGCCCCGACGCGATCGTTCTGGCGCGCCGCGGCCAGCGCCAGCACCGCCGCCACCTCCACGGCGCGCTCGGACTTGGGCCGCGGCTGGCCGAACTCCACCGATCCGGAGCGATCCACGATCAACAGCAGCGTGAGCTCGCGCTCCTCGACGAAGGTCTTGACGTACGGCGAGCCCATCCGGGCCGATACGTTCCAGTCAATGGAGCGGTAGTCATCGCCCTGCTCGTAGGCGCGCACTTCGGCGAACTCGATGCCCTGCCCGCGGAACACCGAGCGGTACTCGCCGGAGAACAAGGTGCTCACCAACCGCCGGGTCCTGAGCTCGATGGCCTTGACCTGCCGCAGGACCTCGGGGCCCACCACCCGCACCGCGCCGCCGGTCATGGCGCATCCAGCGCGTCCAGCACCCGCGCGATGATCCCGTCGGAGGTGACGTCTTCCGCCTCCGCTTCGAACGTCAGCAGCACCCGGTGCCGCAGCACGTCCGGCGCCATGGCCTTCACGTCCTCCGGCACCACGTAGGCGCGGCCCCGCAGATACGCGTGGGCCCGCGCCGCCTGGGCCAGGTAGATCGAGGCCCGCGGGCTGGCCCCCCAGGCGATCAACGGCTTGATCTCCGCCAACCCCAGCGCCTGCGGCTCGCGGGTGGCGCGGACCAGGTCCACGATGTAGTCCACGATCTTCTGATCCATGTACAGGTCGGCGACCGCGCCGCGGAGCGTGAGGATGTCCTCCGGGTCCGTCACGGCCGCTACCTCCGGCATCCGCCCGCCGGCCATCCGCCAGAGAATCTCCTTCTCTTCGTCGCGCGAGGGATATCCCACGTGAACCTTGAGCATGAAGCGGTCGAGCTGCGCCTCGGGAAGCGGGTAGGTGCCCTCGTGCTCGATGGGGTTCTGTGTCGCCAGCACCAGGAACGGCTCGTCGAGCCGGTGGGTCTCGCCGCCGATGGTCACCTGCTTCTCCTGCATGGCTTCGAGCAGGGCCGCCTGCACCTTGGCCGGAGCGCGGTTGATCTCGTCGGCCAGCACAATGTTGGCGAACAAGGGGCCGCGCTTGGCGCGGAACTCGCCGGTGCGCTGGTCGAACACCATGGTGCCGATGATGTCGGCCGGCAGCAGGTCCGGGGTGAACTGGATGCGCTGGAAGCTGGTGCGGATGGTCTCGGCCAGCGAACGGACCGCCAGCGTCTTGGCGAGACCGGGCACGCCTTCGAGCAGGATGTGGCCCCCGCACAGCAGGCCCACCAGCAACCGCTCCAGCATGGCGTCCTGGCCGACCACCCGCTTTCCCACTTCCTCAACGATGGTGGTGGTGAGCGAAACTTGACCGGTAGCCGACGTGCGTCCCGCCATCATCGCGCTCCTCGAGTTCACCGCTTGATGCGCTGGCCGGCGTCCTCGTATTGGAACACCCAGGCCGCCAACCGAGCCGGTGAGATCGGCTCCTCCGGCGCGATCGCTTCCCAGTCCTCGTCGCTCCCGGTGCCCGCCGCCTGCGAGCGGGCCTCGGCCTGCGCCATGATGCGCCGCGCGCGGGCGATCCAGACGGCACAGTTCGGGGCCCGCAGGTCCACCCACCCGCGCCCGATGGCCGCTTCGGGGTCGCCGTCGCCGGGCGGCATCAGGATGGTCTCACCGCGGTAGACCTGCTCGCCCGGCACCACGATGGGCAACCCGATGGACAGGATGGTGGACCGGAGATCCGAATCCCGCGCCATCAGCGCGGCGGCCCGCCGCGCGAGGTCCGAGGGCGTAGCCTGCGCCAGCGCCTCGACCGAGGGAACCAGCTCCGAGAGAATCTGCGTCTCATACAGCCTTTTGGTGAGCCGTGGCGGCCCCAGAAACTCGAACGCGACGGAGCGCACCTCGTGCTGGCGCTCGAGCTGCGCTAGCTTGGCGAGCGCCGCGGCCCGCACCACGCCGGCCCGATAGGTGGGGCCGGACGTCGCGCCGTCCAGCGCCGCCACGACATCGTGCCCGGTGGGCCGCCCCTGCAGCTCCGTGACCACGTAGTCCGCGATCTCCTCAGGGGTAATCAGCTCCATCGACCCCAGCGACGTCACGGTCTCGAACTCCTGGCGGGCGAAAAAGCCGTTCTCCCCGGTGTCGGCGTAGACCGAGACGATCGGTTCACCGGTGTCGCGCCAGCCCCGCGCCCCGGGCGCGAAGGCGCGCGCCAACGGCAGCGGCTGGGGACAATCTACCCGACGGAGGGCGCGTCCCGCCCGCTTGATGGGCCCGTAGCAGATCTCCCGCCACCCGACCACCGCGGTGGGCTTGATCTCCTTGGTGGCCGGCGCGCCTGGCGTGCGGGCCAGCAGGAACAACAGCAGCGAGTGGGCCCCCGCCAGGGCCGACTTGGTCAGCAGCATGCGGGAGGGCCGTTCTTCGGAATGGGTGTAGGGAATGTTGAACCCCATGCCGCCGGTCCCGCTGGTCCCGATCTTGACGTACATCCCGACGCCGGTCCGCTGGAACGCCTCGGTGGCGATCTGCAGATGCCGGATCAGCTGCGGCAGCGGCAAGGTGAGGACGTGCCGTTCCGCCAGTTCCGCCGTGACGCCTCCCTGCCGGGCCGCCACCAACAACTCCTGGATGCTCTGGTAGACGTTCTGATACGCGAAGGCGGTCGCCGTGTTCAGGCAATCCACCACCGCGTCGGGCCGGTGGCGATCCAGCACCTGGTAGAACAGGCTGCGCCGAAGCACGTCGTCGGTGAAGTCGCCGAACAGGTCGGCTACCAGCGCCGCGCGCCGCGCCGGATCGGCCGCGATCGCGGCGCGGTCCAGCTGCGCCAGCTCGGCCGGCAGAAACACATCCCCCCAGGCCACGTCGATCCCGGTGTCTCCCGCGCCCTGGCGGCGCAGCTCCTCTGCGGCCCGACGCACTTCCGGCTCCCGCAGGGCCACCAGGACCAGCCGCGCGGGGCGGAACCCGAGGAGCCGCCGAGCGACCGCGTGCCCCACCAGTCCGCTTCCGCCCAGAATCAGAATGGTGCTCCCCTCAAGCCGCATGACCAGTCGCCTTCCCCGTGGTGGCACCCAGGGCGCGGACCTCGGCGCCGGACAGCCGGCGCCACTCTGCCGGCTTCAGCGTCTCCAGCCGAATCGGTCCGTAACTCAATCGAATCAGCCGCTCCACCTTGAGCCCCAGCCGATCGCACAGGCGCCGGACGATGCGATACCGTCCTTCCGCCAGCACCACCGTGAGCCGGCTGGCCCCCGCTTCGGCCGCCGCCACGCGCCAGCGCACCAGCCGCACCGGCCGGCCCTCGATGACCACCGGCCGGGCGAGCGCCCGGCGCAGGTCGTCCCCGCTCCTCCCGTGCACCACGGCCTGGTAGCTCCGCTGCACCGCGAACCGCGGGTGCATCAGCCGATGCGCCGCCTCGCCGTCGTTGGTCAGCAGCAACAGCCCGGACGTCATGACGTCCAACCGGCCCACGTACGTCAGGCCGCGCACCGGCGGCACCAGATCGAACACCGTGGGCCGCCCCTGCGGATCCCGACGACTCACTACGTACCCCAGCGGCTTGTGCAGCGCCAGCCATTCCGGCCGCGCCGGCACCACGCGCCGCGTCCCGACCAAGATCACGTCCCGCTCCGGATCCACCGACATCCCCAGCTGCGCGACCACACCGTTCACCCGCACCCGTCCCGCGCGAATCAGCTCCTCCGCCCCACGCCGCGAGCCGAACCCGGCGCGCGCCATGGCCCGCTGCAACCGCATCAGCGTCACTCGCCCACCGCCTGGTCCGCCAGGGGCTTCAAGGCCACCGACAGGTCTTCCAGCCGCGGCAGTTCGCTGAGCGACTTGAGGCCCAGGAGCTCGAGGAACGCCAGCGTGGTCCCGTAGAGCAACGGGCGCCCCAATCCTTCCCCGCGGCCCACCACGTCGATCAGCCCCCGCTCCTGCAGCAATCGCAGCACCCCATCCACGGCCACCCCGCGAATCTCCTCGATCTCGGCCCGGCCCACCGGTTGCCGATATCCGATGATCGCCAGCGTTTCCATGGCCGCCACCGACAGGCGGCGCGGGCGCTGGACCAGCTGCGCCTGGGCGATGGCCTCCGCGCACTCCCGGCGGGTGAGGATCTGAAAGCCCTCCGCCAACTCCACCACCTCCACGCCGTGCCCCCCCGCGTGGTACACCCCCTGGAGCTCGCTCAGCGCCGCGCGCACCTCCTCTTCCGTGGCGCCCGGGTCCAGTCCCAGCAGCTCGTCCAGGGCGACCGGCCGGGCGGCGGCAAACAGCGCCGCCTCAAGCAGCTTCGTGAGCGGTTGCACGGGTGATGAGGATGGGACCAAAGCCGTCGGCCTGCGACAGACCGACGGCGCCGAGGCGCGCCAGCTCGAGCAGCGCGATCAGCACCGAGATGATGTCCGTGATGGTGGGGCGCTCACCCAGCAGCTCGGCCAGCTCCACTCGCTCTCGCTCCCGCAGCACCTCCTGGATGCGCTGCGTCGCCCCCTCCGTGTCCAGAGGCCGGGGCACCACGCGGTGCATCACCCGGGCGGGCAGCAGCTCGACCAGGCGCTCCGCCGCCTGGAGCAGCTGATCCACACTCACTTCCGCGGGCGGCAGCAGCAGCTCCGGAGGCTCCGGCACGACGCCGCGGGGGAACCGGTCCGCGCGCTCGCCCGCCCGCCGGAGCATCCAATCGACCACCTCCCGAATCTGCTCGTACTCGAGCAACCGCCGCACCAGCTCGGCCCGCGGGTCCTCCCACTCCTCGGCGTCCAGCGGCTGCGGAAGCAGCATGAGGATCTTGATGCGAAGCAAATAGGCCGCCATCTCCAGGTATTCGGCGGCCTGGTTGAGCCGGAGCACGTGGATCGCCGCCAGGAACTGGTCCGCGATCCGGCCGATGGGGATGTCGGTGATCTCGATCTCCTGCTCGCGAATCAGGTGGAGCAGCAGATCCAGCGGCCCGGAGAATTCCTCGAGCTGAATGACGAAGGGACGATCGGCAGCGGTGGGGAGCGCCATGGCCTACATCGTGGGCGGGGGCATGAGCGCGAACGGCAGCGCCACGTGCAGCGCCAGCTGATTCAGCGCGAGCGCGGGGAACAACAGCACGCCGAACAGCCCCCGGAAAAACAGCATCAGCGCCAGCAAGATCAGGAAGCCGTACTGCGACAAGGCACGGTACTGCAAACCCAGCGCCGGCGGCAGCAGGTGATACAGCACGTGCGAGCCGTCCAGCGGGGGGATGGGGATCAGGTTGAAGAACCCGAGGAGCAGGTTGAGCCAGATGCCCCAGAACATCATGCGCTGTAACAGCGCGAGCGTGCCGCTGGCCGCGGGCAGGGCGTCGCCCAGCAGGCCTAACCCGATACCCACCATGAGGCACGCGACCGCCAGGGCGGCGTTGGTGGCAACGCCCGCCAACGAGACGATGATGTCGCCGCGCCGGTAGCTCCGATAGTTGCGCGGGTTCACCGGAACCGGCTTGGCGCCGCCGAAGATGAACCGCCCGCCCGAGCTCACACCCAGGAGCAGCGGAAGCGCGATCGTCATCCAGGGATCGATGTGCTTCAACGGGTTGAACGTGAGCCGTCCCAGCATGTACGCCGTGGGATCCCCCTGGCGCAGCGCCGCGTATCCGTGCGCGTACTCGTGGGCCACCATGGAGAACAGCAGCACGGGAAGCCACAGGGGGATTTCTTGCACGTCGGGGCGGATCTCAGGGTCGAGTGAGCGAGAAATGTAACCCTAGAGCCTTGACTGGTCGAGACTTGCGCGCTACGATTCGCGGCCCGCCGTGGTCGGAGCGGCGGGCGCGTCACGCCGTCAGATACCAACGCAGGGTCGAAGGAGTTGCTGTGGCAAACACCCGGTCCGCCAAGAAGCGCATGCGGCAATCGCGCCGTCACGCCGCAGAGAACCGCGTCCAGCGATCCGCGCTGAGGACCGCCATCCGGAAGGTTCGCAGTGCCACCACGCCCGCCAAGACGCGCACCGCGCTGCTGGTGGCGGAGCGTTTGCTGGACCGCGCCGCGCGGAAGCGGCTGGTCCATCCCAACACCGCAGCTCGGCAGAAATCCCGGCTGCACAAGCTGGCCCGCCAGAAGAGCTAGAACCTGCGGATTGCGGCCCGGTAGCTCCCGCAGCGCGCGTCAGTGGAGCGCACGCCATGAAACTCCCATCGTCTGCGGCGCGCGCGCAACTGCAGCGCGCGGAGGGAGCTACCGCGCCGCAATCCGCAGGGCGACACTGATCAGAGCGCGGCCAGCTCTGCCCCGCAGCGCTCGCAGTACCACTCCGTAGGCAGGTTCATGGTACCGCACTCTTTGCACTTGAGCGACTTGGTCGCCTTGCTCGAGCGCGGCGTCGCCCCCTTCTTGGCCTCCGGATCCGCGTATTCCCGGCCGGACGAGGACGCCGCCGGAGCCGGCTCCTGGATGGCGCGCATCGCGCCGCTCGCGCGCGACGGGGCCGGCCCCTGGGATTCGTCCTCGGACACGGAGCGAAGGAACGCTAACTCATCCGCGGCTTCCTTTCGGGGCTCCTTCCTGGCCGGCCCGGCGGGACGGGCCGGCTGGACCTCGATCAGGGACATCACCTCTTCGAGGCGCCGGATCTCATCGTCGGACTGCTTCAACTCCTCTCGAACCTTCACCAGTGCGCCCAGCAGATCGGCGTGCACCTGCCGCCACTGGCTTTCGTCGTACTCCCCGACCGCGTGGCGTAGCTCCGCTTCGGCCAGCCGCTCCGCCGCCTCGGTCTCCTGACGCGCCAGCCCGGCTCGGGCTCCCTCCAACCGGTCCATGGTGGTATGAAGCTCGCTCTCGTGCGTCTGGAGCTCCTTCATGACCTCACCCAGACGCCGCTCGTAGTCCGCCCGGACCCGCGTCCGGACCTGCTCGGGCGTGGTATCCGACGCCATGGCGAGACGCTGCAGCCAGGTCTGAATCTGCTGCCGCTCGTCCAGCAACCGCTGGATGGCTGACGTCGCCTTGGAAAACCCTCGCGCCATTCCCCTCGTCCTCTTGCCGGTTCAGGACCGGCGAGCTTGGGTTACAAGATAGCAACAAAACGGCAAGACGGGGCGTCCCGCGGGAGCGCCGTCGCAGCTAACACGCAGTGCCATATGCAGTTACGTGGTCTCACCTCGATGAACTGTGAGCCCCGCCACGAAGGTTCGGACCACTCGGCCAGCCAGTTCCTGGCCGGCAAACGGAGTGTTCCGACTTTTGGAGAAAAACCGGATGGGGTCCACCCGCCACCGGGCCTCCGGGTCGAAGATCACGACATCACCGGGGGCACCTGGCTTCAGCGTGCCCCCCGGCAGGTGGAAAACCCTGGCGGGAGCGGTGCTCATTCGGTCGATCAACTCGGGGAGCGTCAGGACCCCGCGCTGTACCAGTTCCCTGATGCCCAACCCCAGCGCCGTCTCCAGGCCGACGATGCCGAAGGGAGCATCGTCGAAGTCACGCTCCTTGGCGTCGTAGTGATGGGGGGCGTGGTCGGTGGCGATGGCGTCGATGGTGCCGTCCTTCAAGCCCGCCCGCAGCGCGGCGACGTCGGCCGCTTCCCGGAGCGGCGGGTTCATCTTGGCATTGGTGTTGTAACCCTCACACACTGCGTCGGTCAGGGTCAGGTGGTGCGGGGTGGCTTCGGCCGTGACCCGGATGCCCTTCTCCTTGGCGCGCCGAATCAACTCGACCGAACCGCGGGTGGACATGTGGCACAGGTGGATGTGTCCCCCGGTCAAGTCCGCCAGGAGGAGGTTCCGCGCCACCATGATTTCCTCTGCCGCCGCGGGGATCCCGCGGAGCCCCAGGCGGGTGGAGACCAGCCCCTCGTGCATGACGCCGTTGGCCTTCAGCGCGGGATCCTCGCAGTGGTCGGCCACCGGAATGTCGAACGCGCGGGCATACGCCAGGGCCATGCGCATCAGATGGCTCGAGACCACCGGATTTCCGTCATCGCTCACCGCCACGGCTCCGGCCCCGACCAGCTCGCCGAACTCCGCCAGCTGCTGGCCCTTTTGAGCCAACGAGATCGCCGCGATGGGGTAGACCCGCGCCGCCCCCGCCGCCTGGGCCTGCTTCACGATGAAGCCCACGGCCGCCTGGTTGTCCGTGACCGGATCGGTGTTCGGCATGGCGCACACGGCGGTGAAGCCGCCGGCCGCCGCGGCACGCGCCCCCGTAGCCACCGTTTCCACGTCTTCTCGCCCCGGCTCCCGCAGGTGCACGTGCAGGTCGATCAGGCCGGGCGCCACGACTTTGCCGCGCGCGTCCACGATCTCCGCGCCGTCGGGCGCGCCCAGGCCCTGTCCCATCCCCGCGATCCGGCCGTCCACCACCAGCAGGTCCGCGACGGCGTCCTGCCCCTGGGAGGGGTCGATCACGCGGCCCCCGCGAATCAGCAGCGGCTTCACTCGCCCGCCTCCCCCGCTCTGCCCTTGGCCGCCTCGGCCATCTCCGGCCGACCGCCGGCAAGCAGGTAGAGCACGGCCATCCGAATCGCCACGCCGTTGGTCACCTGCTCCAGGATCACGCTGTGCGGGCCGTCCGCCACCCGCGAATCGATCTCCACGCCGCGGTTCATGGGCCCGGGATGGAGGATTACTAGCTCTCTGGGCGCCTTCTCCAGCCGCTCCACGGTCACGCCGAAGACCCGGTTGTATTCGCGAAGCGAGGGGAGGAAGCCTGCGTGCATCCGCTCGAGCTGGAGGCGCAGCACGTTGAGCGCGTCGGCCCACTCGATGGCATCCTCGATCCGGCGGTATACCGTCACACCCAGCTCCTCGATGCCCAGCGGAAGGAGCGACGCCGGCCCGCAGACCCCGACCTCCGCGCCGAGCTTCAGGAGACCCCAGATGTTGGAGCGGGCCACCCGGCTGTGCAGGATGTCGCCGCAGATGCACACCTTGAGGCCTTCGATCCGGCCGAACTTGTCCCGCAGGGTCAAGAGATCCAGCAGCCCCTGCGTGGGATGCTCGTGGGTGCCATCGCCGGCGTTGACCACGTTGGAGCGAATCCGGTCGGCCAGGAACTGGGCCGCCCCGGACGAGGGGTGCCGCATCACCACCATGTCGATCCGCATGGCTTCCAGGTTCCGGGCGGTGTCCACCAGGGTCTCGCCCTTTTCCACCGAGGAGCCGGCGGCGGCCACGTTCACGGTGTCCGCGGAGAGGCGCTTTTCGGCGAACTCGAACGAGATGCGGGTGCGCGTGGAGGCTTCGAAGAACAGGTTGACTATTGTTTTGCCGCGCAGCGTGGGGACCTTCTTGATGGCGCGCTCGCTGACTTCTTTAAAAGGTTCTGCGGTATCGAGAATGAAGCGGATTTGATCGGCGGTGAGGGGCTCGAGGCCCAGCAAGTCCTTCCCGAGGAAGCGCTCCGTCACTTGCCCCCGCCTCCCTCCCCGCGGACCAGCTCCACGACGTCGCGGCCGTCCACCTCCTGAAGGAACACGTCCACCCGGTCGCCTGGTTGGGCGCGCACGGTCTTGCCCACGATGTCGGCCTGGATGGGCAGCTCGCGGCCGCCGCGATCGATCAGCGCGCACAACCCAATCCGGGCCGGCCGGCCGAAGTCGGTCAGCTCATCCAGCGCGGCGCGCACGGTCCGTCCGGTGTACAGCACGTCGTCCACGATCACCACGCACTTGGCGTCCAGGTTCTCCGGCAGATGCGTTTCACCGACCACCGGGCGGGGCCCGATGGTCCCCACGTCATCGCGGTAGAGCGTGATGTCGAGCGTGCCCCGCGGGACCGGGACCCCCTCCTCCGCCTCGATCAACCGGGCCAGCCGCTGGGTGAGCTCCGGGCCACGGCGGTGGATGCCCACGAGCACCAGGCGTTCGGTGCCCTCGGCGAACTCAACGATCTGCTTTGCCATGCGCTGGAGCGCCCGCTGCACGCCGCGGGCATCGAGGAGAGCGTTGCGCGTTCCGGCAACGACCATAGCTGCGGGACAAGCTAATCCCTTCCTCCACCAATCCGCAATCCAAATTCACACTCCGCAATGGAAGGAGTCCCGCCGGTCGGGTATAATGGCTGCCACTATGGGACTCGTGCGCACGGCGCTGCTCCGCGCCTCTCAGAGCCAGTGGCTCTCCAATCAAGTGCGTGGTCGCCGCTTCGTGCGCCGCGCGGTCTCCCGGTTCATGCCGGGCGAAGATCTCGACTCGGCGCTGCAAGCCGCGCAGCGGTCCGTCCAGCAGAAGATGACCACGGTGCTGACCCAGCTGGGCGAGAACGTGGCCGACGCCAACGAAGCTCGCGCCGTGGCCCGGCACTACACCGACGTGCTGAACCGGATTCAGGCGCTCAAGCTCCCGGCCCACATCTCGGTCAAGCCCACGCAACTGGGCCTCGACCTGAGCCGGGACCTGTGCCTGGAGCAGCTGACCTCCCTGGTGGCGCACGCGGCCAACGTGGGGACCTTCGTCTCGATCGACATGGAGGGCTCGGCGTACGTGGACCGGACGCTCGAGCTCTATCGCAAGCTCCGCCCCCATCATCCCAACGTGGGCGTCTGTCTCCAGGCGTACCTGTACCGCACGCCGGACGACCTCGATAGTCTCGCCCCGCTCCTGCCCACGATTCGTCTGGTCAAGGGCGCGTACAACGAGCCGGCCAGCATCGCCTTCCCCAAGAAACGCGACGTGGATCGGCGCTACCTCGAGCTGGCCCAACGCCTCCTGGCTGCCACGCCGCGCCCCCCGCAGCCCCATGGCTTCGGCACCCACGACGGCAAACTGATCCAGCGCATCTGCGACCATGCCCGCTCCTCTGGTGTCCCCAACTCGGCGTTCGAGCTGCAAATGCTGTTCGGCATCCGCACGGCGGATCAGGCGCGCCTGGCCCAGGCCGGCTACGCGATGCGGGTCTTGGTCAGCTACGGCAGCTATTGGTTCCCCTGGTACATGCGCCGCTTGGCCGAGCGGCCGGCGAATGTATGGTTCGTGGTGAAGTCGATGTTTGCGTGAGGGGCAGACGGGGCAGAAAGAGGGCAGAAACGGGGCAGCGAAAGGGCAGGTCCAGCCCTGTTCCTGCCCTGCTTCTGCCCTGTTCCTGCCCCTTTCCTGCCCTTTCCCTGCCCTTCTTCTGCCCCTTTCCTGCCCCTTCGGCCCCGGCCTGTTATAATGCCTCCCAGGAGAGGTGTCCGAGTGGCTGAAGGAGCCGGTCTCGAAAACCGGTAGGCCCGTAAGGGTCTCGTGGGTTCGAATCCCACCCTCTCCGTTTTCGCCACCACCGCCCCCTACCACTATCTTCTCCTCCACGATGGTCCGCCCCCACCCGTTATCCGTGGTCCGTTATCCGTGAGCCACGCGCTCCTGGCCGACTTCCCGGTGGTCATCGAGCTCCCGGTCCAATGGGGCGAGATGGACGCCTACGGGCACGTGAACAACACGGTGCTGTTCCGGTACTTCGAAACCGCCCGCATGGCCTACTTTCAGCGCTGTGGCTTCACCGGCTCGTACGAGCGCGACAAGATCGGGGCCATCCTGCACTCTACCAGCTGCCGGTTCCGCCGGCCGCTGTTCTGCCCGGACACGGCGCTGGTGGGCACCCGGGTCAGCGACATCGGAGAGGATCGGGTCACCATGGAGTACCGCGTGGTCTCGCGGGCCCAGAACGAGAGCGTGGCCGAGGGGAGCGCGATTATCGTGTCCTACGACTACCACCAGGGTCGCAAAGCTCCACTTCCGCCGGCGGTGCGGGAGGCGATGGCAAAGATCGAGGGGCATTCCCACCCCGTGACTCCCGCTCCACTTCGTGCCCCGGGGGAACCAGGGTGACGTTACCGGCTACGAGGGGTCGGGGTATATATTGAATGACGGGGCGCCCAACCCACGCCCCCCAAAGCTCATGACGACGACCTCTCCCGTCTCGCCCTTACGCGAGACCCGCGACCACGTGGTCATCCGGTTCGCCGGAGACTCCGGCGACGGGATGCAGCTCACCGGGGGGCAGTTCACCGTCGAGACCGCGCTGGCCGGCAACGACCTGGCCACGTTCCCCGACTACCCCGCCGAGATCCGCGCCCCCGCCGGGACCACGTTCGGCGTTTCGGCGTTCCAGATTCACTTCGGCGCCACCGACATTCGGACCGCCGGCGACGAGGTGGACGTGCTGGTGACCATGAATCCCGCCGCCCTCAGCGTGAATCTGCGGGACCTGCGGGTGGGTGGGACCATCGTCGCGGACAGCGGCTCGTTCACGGAGCGGAACCTCTCCAAGGCCGGGTACACGGCCAATCCGCTGGAAGACGGGAGCCTCACGCCGTATCAGGTCATCAAGCTCGATATCTCCAAGCTCACGCTGGATGCCGTGGAGCCGTTCGGCCTGGGCCAGAAGGAGGCCCTGCGCTGTCGCAACATGTGGGCGCTGGGCCTCATGCTCTGGATGTACGACCGCGACCGCCAGGCCACGGTGGACTGGCTCGCCAAGAAGTTCGCCAAGCGTCCGGAGCTGGCGCGCGCCAACACCACCGCGCTGAACGCCGGCCACGCGTTCGGCGAGACGGCGGAAATGGGGGCGATCGCCGGGTACCACGTGGCGCCGGCTGTGGCCGAGCCCGGCGAGTATCGCACGGTCACCGGCACGGAAGCGCTGGCCTGGGGGCTGCTGGCCGGCGTGCGGGCGGCGGGCCTCAAGAAGCTGATGTTCGGCTCGTACCCCATCACGCCCGCATCGGCCTTGCTCCACACGCTGGCGGGCCTCAAGGCCCACGGCGTGGTCACGTTCCAGGCGGAAGACGAGATCGCCGCCATCGGCGCCGCGATCGGCGCGTCCTACGCCGGCGCGATGGGCGTCACGTCCAGCTCGGGCCCCGGCATGGCGCTCAAGACCGAGGCGCTCGGCCTGGCCATTGCCACGGAGCTGCCGCTGGTGGTGGTGAACAGCCAGCGGGCCGGCCCGTCCACCGGCATGCCAACCAAGACCGAGCAGTCGGACCTTTATCAGGCGGTGCTCGGCCGGAACGCCGACTCCCCGCTGGTGGTGCTCGCCGCGGCCACGCCCGGCGACTGCTTTCCGGTGGCCATGGAGGCGGTGCGGCTGGCCACCAAGTACATGACGCCGGTCATCCTGCTCACAGATGGATATTTGGCGAACGCGGCGGAGCCCTGGCTCATCCCCGACGTTGACCGGCTGCCGACGTTCCCGGTCCGCTTCCGGACCGACCCTGAGGGATTCCATCCGTTCGTGCGCGATTCCAAGACGCTGGCCCGGGCCTGGGCGGTTCCGGGCACGCGCGGGCTGGAACACCGAATCGGCGGGATCGAGCGGGATCACCGGGCCTGGGCGGTTCCGGGCACGCGCGGGCTGGAACACCGCATCGGCGGGATCGAGCGGGATCACGACTCCGGCCACATCTCGTATGATCCGGACAATCACGAGCGCATGACGCGGGTGCGGGCGGCCAAGATCGCCGGCATCGCCCACGACGTTCCGCTCCAAGAGACCGCCCTTGGTTCGCCGCACGGAAAACTGGCGGTTGTGGGGTGGGGCTCGACCTACGGACCCATTCTCCAGGCCGTCCGGCAGGCGCGCGAGGACGGGCTGGACGTCTCGCACATCCATCTGCGCTACCTGTCCCCCTTCCCGCGCAACCTGGGCGCCTTGCTCAAGGGATTCGAGCGGGTGCTGGTGCCCGAGATGAACAACGGACAGCTGGTGACCCTGCTCCGGGCAGCCTATCTGATCCCGGCGCGTGGCCTCAACAAGATCCAGGGCAAGCCGTTCAAGGTGCGCGAGATTCTGGCGGCCATCCATTCGGCGCTCAGCGAAGTTCCATGAGGTTTTAAACCACAGAGACCGCAAAGACCACAGAGACCTCCGAGAACGCCGAGAACGCCGAGAACGCCGAGAACGAAACCTGAGTTGTCAATGGTGTAAGATGATCCTTGTGATCTCAGCAGTCTCTGCGTGCTCTGTGGTGAACCTACGACGGAGCGTCGCTAACCTAGAGCATTGGCACGGCACTAAAGGCTACCTATGACCGTTGTATCGCGACCGATTGAGCCATTGGCACCCAAGGACTACGCGTCCGACCAGGAAGTCCGGTGGTGCCCGGGGTGCGGGGACTACGCCATCCTCAAGGCCGTGCTCAAGACGCTGGCGGACGTTCAGGTGCCGCGCGAGCGCACGGTGTTCGTGTCGGGGATCGGGTGCTCGTCGCGGTTCCCCTACTATGTCTCGACCTACGGCTTCCACACGATCCACGGCCGCGCGCCGACGATGGCGACCGGCATCAAGCTGGCGAATCCCCAGCTGGACGTGTGGG
>JACPAP010000080.1 GCA_016180765.1 Gemmatimonadota bacterium | reverse complement strand
ATGAGCGCCTTGGACGGCACGCAGCCGGTCCACAGGCAGTCGCCGCCCAAACGCTCCCGCTCGACCAGCGTGACGCGCGCGCCCAGCGCGGCCGCCCCGGCCGCCGTGACCAGGCCGGCGGTGCCGCCGCCGATGACGATGAGATCGGGGGTGGTGGCGGGCACCGCTTACCCGAGGTTGACCAGTGCGAGGTAGGCCAGCGCAGCCAACATTCCCGTGGCCGGCAGGGTCACCACCCACGCCAGCGCCAGGTCCCGCACCATCCGCCAGCGCACCGTGCCCTGGCGTGTGCCGACGCCCGTAATGGCGCCGGTGGAGACGTGGGTGGTGGAGACGGGAAGCGCGTAGAATGACGAAACCCCCACCAGCGCCGACGTCACGAGGTTCGCCGTGAAGCCGTCGTCGTGCCCGATGGTCGTCACTTTTCCGGCCAACGTGTCGGTCACGCGCCGGCCCGCCAGGTAACTCCCCACGCCCATCGCCAGCGCCACCAGGGCGAAGAGCCATTCGACGGCGAGCCCCGAGCCCGCGGCCGCCACCACGCCCAGCGCCAGGATCTTGGGCGTGTCGTTCATCCCGCGGAAGAAGCTGGTCGCGCCCGAGGTGAGCCAGTGCATCGAATCCATGGCGTTCACGCGAGCCACGACCGAGGTAGAGCAGTCGGCCCCGGCGATGACGCGCACGGCGGGCCCGGCCGTGAGCGCGGCAGCGGACCCCCCGGCAAGGACCACGGGCTCTGCCCGCTCGACACAGACGCAGTAGCGGTTGAATCGGCGGAACGCGAAGCCGATCGCCGGGTAGCTGCCGATCACCAACCCCAGAGCGATCAGGGGCGAGACGGCGAGCGGGATCGCGGTCTTGGTCGCGACTGCCGCCCACTGCACGCCGCCCACGCCCTGTGCCGCGATGCCCGCACCCACCAGCCCGCCTACCAGGGCATGGGTAGTCGAGACCGGCATCCCCGTCCGGATCGCGACGGCCAGCCAGCCGATTGCTCCGATGGCCACCGCCGTGAGGAAGAACGGCCCAGCGGGATCGGCCGCCAGGAGTCCCTTGCCCGAGAACACCGCCACCAGCCCCCGCGAGGCGACTGCGGCGGCCATGCCGCCCGCGACGGTCCACACCGCCCCCCACTGGACCGCTTGGCGGTAGTTCGTCACGCCGGAGCCGACCAGCGTCGCGATGCCTTTCGACACATCGTTCGCGCCGTTGGCGAACGCGAGCACGAGGGTAAGACCGATGAGCAGCACCGGCGTCAGCAGCATCGTCCGTCCGGCCCGCAGCAGGCGTAGCCCGCGCGCTCTTCGCCAGGCTCCAAGATCGCGAATGACCCTGCGTAAGGCGGTTGGCCCAGCTTGGCCACCGTGTCGGTGCACACTTCGTACGGCTCATTGCGCGGGAATGTGTGGCCTTCTTCGTCCACGAACGCCTTGCCCGGGCCGAGGTACACCGCGCGGTGTCCCTTGAAGACGCAGCCCGCCGTCTTCTCGTACTTGAAGCCCTGCACGGTGATGGAGAAGAAGGGATAGCCCTCGACGTCCTTCCAGTAGGTCTTCTTGAGCAGGGTGAGCCCGTAGAATCCCGCCCGTTCCAGACGGGCCAGGAATTCGTCTTGGGTGAGGGCGCCGACCAGACACTCGCCCCACAGTTCCGGGTTCACCTTGAGATGTGGCGGCACCGGCCGCTCACTCACGATATCGGCGATGACGAAGCGCCCGTGCTCCTTGAGCACGCGCCAGATTTCTTCGAACACCAGCGGTTTGTCGGGCGAGAGATTCACGACGCAGTTCGAGGTCACAACATCCACCGTCTTGGACTCCACCGGAATGGCTTCGAGGAATCCCTTGCGGAACTCGACCACATCGTAGCCCAGCGCGGCCGCGACCCGCGGGCGGTTCTCGCTAGCCACGGCGAGCATCTCATCCGTCATGTCCACGCCGATCGCTTTTCCTTCTGGCCCTACCAGCTTGGCGGCGATGAAGACGTCGATCCCGGCGCCGGAGCCCAGGTCCACCACCGTCTCGCCCGGCCGGATCCCCGCATCGCTCACCGGGGAGCCACAGCCGTAGAAGCGATCAATGACATCCTGCGGGATGTGGGCGATGGCCGAATCGTCGTACCTCGTAGGGCAGCAGAGATCGGGCTTGGGCTTCTCCGCCGCGGCGCCGTAGAACTCGCGCACCTTGGCGCGCGGCTTATCCACGTCGAAGGAGAGCACGCAGTTCGAGTGCAACGTGAGCACTGGCTGCTCCGCTAGGGCGCCGTCGGCCGTGCCGCAGGCGATGGCCCCTTCCCCCATGGCGTGCAACACCAGCGGGGCGTCGTAGCCCGAGCGCAGGTTGCTCCGGGCACGCTTCTCCTGGCCGAGCGTGGTCATGACGTGCCGCACGAGGGCCAGGCCGATGGGATAGTAGGGATCCGGCGCCAGCGGGTCGCCGCCCGAGAAGCTCCAGGCATGCTCCCAGTCCCCGCCGCCGGTCAAGAAGCGGAATGGGTCGTCGTGTAGGGACGGCTTGCGCGCCAGGGTGGCCTCCCGCAGCTGCCGCACCACGGGCGAGGTGTCGAGGATGTCCGCCAGGTCCTCCCGGGTCGCGTCGCCGCAGACCAGTCGTGGGGCCGCGGTAGGGTAGACGCGGCCGTCGTAATTGACGCACAGCGAGTCCCACGCCCCGTTGCCCAAGTCGTACTTGACGCCGGGCACGCCGTTCACCCGGCGTTTAACTACCTCCAAGTTGTCGAGCGCCACGCCGGCGGCGTCGGCCGCGCGCGCCGTCTCCATCACCGACCGGAGCAAGGCCGCGGTGTCGGGGAAAAAGCCGTTCAGGCTGGCCGCGGCTCGGCCGCGTTTGTGGGTCCACATCAGGTGCTGGCTCTTGGCGCCGGCGGACTTGGCGATCGACGGTAGCGCCGGCAGCTCTCCGAGGTTTCTGCCAGTGGTGACCGTGGTGATGGATACGTCGAAGCCCAGATCAGAGAGCAGTCGCGCCCCGTCGAGCGCTTTGGCGAACATGCCGGGGCCCCTGAGGGCGTCGTTAGTTGCGGCGCTGGCGCCGTCGAGCGAGACCTGGAACCGCACCTTGGCCCGGTCCAGCGTCTCGAGGCCGGCCCGGATCGGCCCCTTGAACACGGTGCCATTGGTGAGGACGATGACCTCGAGCCCGCGCTCATCGGTCGCGTGCTGAAGGAGCCGGAAGATGTCCTTGCGGACGAAGGGCTCCCCGCCCGTCAGGTACAGGCGCTCCAGTCCGAGCTCGCTCGCTCGCTCGACCACGCGCGTGAGCTGTTCCAGCGGCAGTCCGGGCGCCTCCCCCGGCCCGGAGGAAACCAGACAGTGCGGGCACGAGAGGTTGCAGGCGTTGTTGATTTGGATCCACAACTCCCGGAGGCCCTCGGGCTTCACCAGGGCCAGACGGCCCGCGTATGGCTCCCGGACCACGGGCCTGTCCGACAGGAACCCGGCCCGATCCAGCTGGTGGAGGAAGTCGTGGACGTGGACCCACGCCTTACCGGGTTCGACGCTCCGCCGTTGCGCGTACCAGCCGACCAGCCCGGCGAGCGTGTGATTGCCCGACGCGCCCTGGATCTCGTCCAGCAACAGGCGCCCCGGCTGGTCCACCACGATCCAGTTGGGGGCTTCAGGGTCCAGCACGTAGGTGAGGCCCTCGGCCTCGAAGCAGTGTACTTGAGGGAGGTAGAGGGGGGTTCGTTCGGCAAGCTGCATGCTACGACCTCCGTGTGATACGGCGAGCGCTCCGACCGCCTGAGCTTCGCACGCCCCGCGCGGAGCGATCTGCTCAAGGGAGCGCGCCCTCAGATTGATCAGCGTGATCGATTCTGCCGTGGCTCAAGCGCGGCGCTCGCGAAGCACCGCAAAGATGACGGAAG
>JACPAP010000260.1 GCA_016180765.1 Gemmatimonadota bacterium | reverse complement strand
GCGACGTGATGATGTACCGAACTGAGTCGTGGGCGGCCAGCGGCGCGGGGTTGTAGAACTGGGTGAGCACCATGCCCGTGAGTGCAAGGATCACCAGCGCCGTGAGCGTGAGCGCTCCCAGCATGAAATCGAGCCGGTTGGCCCGGGCCGGGATCGGGTAGTCCAGTGCCGCGAGCGCGAGGCGCTGGGCCACCGCGTGCGTGGAACCGCCGCCGGCGTGCGGGTCTGCGGTCATCGTTTCTCCGAACTAGAGTGCTCTCGGCAACGGGGGACGCATGGACAGAGGGCGACCCCCGCCTGGCTCCATTGCAAGTGGCGTGCGTACTGGACCGCGGAGATCGGGGGGTTGAGGCGTGAGGTGGGTAACGTATTGCAGAACGGCCAGCTGGGTGGCCTGTGCCTTGGTTGCGGCCCAGGGCGGCGTGCTTGCCGAGCAGCCCACCGAGTGGGGCATCTCACCCGGCCGGCGGGGCAGTCGGCCCGGACTCAGTCGCGCCTAAGTGTTCGGGCTGGTGATGCTGGGCTTCGCGATCCGGGCGGGGCGAAAGGGGAGCGGCCTCGAGTAACCCGAAGACCATGACGACTCACGAGGGCTGGTCCGCGAGCTCCTCGGGCGTGAGCAACAGGACGCCGGTCTCCACCGCTCCTGGCCCGGAGTCGGTGAAGACACCGGAGGGGCGGCCGCTCTCGGCCCGGTAGCGGGCCGCCAGGTCGCGCACCACTGCCTCCGCACCGCTCGTGCCGAGGACCGCCACCGTCCCGCCGCTCCCGCCACCGGTGATCTTGGCGCCGAACAGTCCGCCGCTCGGCCCCACGGCGGTGACCAGATCCACCAGGCGATCCGTGCCGTCGCTGCCGAGCCCGCAAGCGCCGTAGCTCCGGTGCGACTGGTACATGAGGCCCCCCGCCTCGACGGCCGCCTGCGGCTGATCGAGAAGCACGCCGAGCAGCTTCGCGAAACGCTCCACCCGGGCTTGCTCGCCCACCGGGTGTTCCGTGGCCCGCCGGACGGGGTAGCGGTGCTCGGGGTGGATGGTGGTGACCGGGTCGGTGATGCCCTCGTAGCGCCGCAAGAACTCCGCGCCCGACATCTCCTCCGGCAGCCCGCCGCCCAAGACCGCGAATTCGGCGGGCGTGACATTCGCCAGGTAGCCACCCCAGCGCGAGTCGTCGATACGCACGCGGGCGCCGTCGCGCGTCGCCGGCAATGCGGCCGCGGCGGCGATCAGGCGATAACCCATGAAGGCCGCGGTTCGGACCGTCTCGTAGTCGGCGCCCGAGACCGCGTGACTGATGCCGGAATCGATACCGTACACGCGATAGCCAGCCGGGATCTCCACGTATCCCTCGATCGTGCCCGGCTGGCAGCGCAGCCGGAGGAGCCGATCGCGCCGACCGCAGGCGCTGGTCATCTGATCCATGATGCCGCACGGTGCGCCGACCACGTGGTTCTCCACCGCCTGGCAGGCCGCCGCCAGCTCCGTGGCGCTCATCTCGATGCCGCACGCCGCCGCGAGCGCCGCTCCGGCCGCGACCTCGAGCGCCGCCGACGAGGCGACTCCCCGGCCCTCCGGCACCGTCGAATCGATGAGCAGCCGGAAACCGGCCGGCCCCTTCGCCCCCTCGCGAGCCGCTCGTTGCAGGCAGTACTGGACCATGCCCACGACGTAGCTCGCCCAGCGGTCGGCGTCGCGCTCCACGAACCACGCCGCCAGCCCCGCGGGGGTGCCGAGCGCACCACCCGGTTCCACCAGCCGGGGAAGCTCGACGCTGAAGTAGTGCCACCGTCCCGCGCGGCGCGTCGCGACCTGGCAGAACGGCTCCGCCTGCCGCTGCAGCAACGCAGCCGTCGAACACTCGAGGGGAAGCTCCAGCACCAGCGCTCCGCTATAGTCGGCGATCCCGCCCATGACGTCGAGGCGCCCCGGCGCCCGGGCAAGGTAGAGTGATGCGTTCGCCGAGAAGAACCCGCGGAGGGGGGGATCGGCCTCTTGTCGTATGGCCCGCAGGCGGTCCAGCGCGCCCCCGAACCAGACCAGATCGCCTGCGGCGCGGACGTCCGACAGCCGACGCAGCGGTATCGTGGTGGGCGCGCGGCTAGAGTGAGGAGGCGGGCAGCAGGCCATGACGGCGGAGCGCGGCCTGCAGCACGGGCTCGACCAGCGCGCGGAGCCGCTCGTTGGCGTAGCCGGCCCAGGCCACATCGGCTGCCACGTCGAACGGCGCGTCGATGGGCGCGCCGGTGGGATCGGTGACGATCACACCGGACTCCTGGGCGATGAGCGCCGTGCACAGGTCGTAGGGGTGGCAACACAGGCCGGGGGGCGACCCGCCGGCGGCGCGGACCGACTGGACCAGCGGGCGCAGGTCCGCGACAAAGCGGTCGTGACCGGCGATCAGCTCGTACAGCTGGCCCCCGGTCGCGGCGTACTGGTCTTCGAAGCACGCGGCCCTCCCCGGCGCGGCCGGGACCAGCGCCTGGACCACTTCATCGTCGATGGCGGCCAGTACGTCGCGCGCCCCCGGGAAAAATCGCGCGATGCTGGCGAAGCCGTGCGCGATGGTGTCGGCCCGCGAGGGCCGCAGCGAAAGGCGCACCTCGGCGCCCGACAATCGGTCGAAGCGCCGCGCCTCCATTCCCTGGCCGCGGATGGCCCAGAGCTGGTCCGCCAGATGCTGCTTGACCAGCGGGATCTCGGTCTGAACGGCGAGCACGATGTCCCGCAGGCGCGTTCCGGGCCCGCGGTTCGGTGCCACCCCGGTGAGAATCCAGGCGCTGCGCTTCTGATACATCAGCCCGCGCGTGCCGTCGATCGGGTCTACCAGGAGGCGCCAGCGGCAATCCTCCTCGCGGGCGTCCCGTGGGAGCACCAGCGAATTATCCGGGAGCCCTTCGGCGACCAGGCACAGCGGCTCCTCGCGCGCCAGCTCCGCCAGCCCAGGCACCAGGGCGCCTTCGCCCACGCGGTCGATGGCGTAAATGGTGTCGCCCCCGGTCACCGGGGCGGCATCGGCCGCCACCGCTGCGAGCTGCTCCGCCGCTTGCCGAGCGCACGCGTCCACCACGGCGGAGCGGATGCGCCGGTGGACGGCGCGGATCGGCTCGAGGAGGCGTTCGGCCCCGGCCACTTCAGCCTCCCTGCGTGTAGTGCACGCTCGAGACACCCTGGAGCTCGGCCGCCTTCTCTTCCGGGGCGGTATCGTTGAGGAAGTTCCCGCCTCCAATCTCCGGGCCGGCGAGGTACTTGAGGAGGCCGGGCTTGCGCAGGGGCGGATGGATCTGGACGTGGAAGTGGAACCCCGGGTAGGCCGATCCGTCGGTGGGCGCCTGGTGCCACACCATCACGTAGGGAAACGGCATGCGCCACAGGTTGTCGAGCCGGATCACGGTTTCCCGCAGTACGGCCGCGAAATCCGCAACCTCGGACGCCGTGAGATCCGCCAGGCTGGCACGCGTGGCACGGGGCGCCACGAACGTCTCGTAGGGGTAGCGGGCGAAGTAGGGAACGAACGACACCGCCTGGTCACGCCGGACGAGGAGGCGTCGGCCGTCCGCGTCCTCCGCGGCAAGAATATCCTGGAAGAGCGGTCGCCCGTGCTCCACCACGTGGGCCGCCTGCGCCTCCGCCTCCAGCTCGATGGTCTTGAACACGAAGTTGGTAGCGTAGATCTGACAGTGCGGGTGTGGGTTGCTTACGCCCGTGACCTCGCCCTTGTTCTCGAACACCAGGACGTGCCGCACGTCAGCGCGCGCGCCGAGCTCGCGATATTGCGCCTGGAGAACCGCGAGGAGATCCACCACCTCCGTCTCGCCCAGTTGCGCCAGCGTGAGATCGTGCCGCGGCGTGAAGCAGACGACGCGGGAGCATCCCCCGGCGGGCCGATTGCGGTAGATTCCCGGCGGCGGCGCCAGCTCCGTGGGTGCCTCGGGGCCGACGCAAGGGTGGTCGTTGTCGAACACGAAGACGCCGGTGTATCGCTCGTTCCGCCGCCCTGAGCTGCGCGCATTGCCCGGACAGAGGTAGCAATCGGCCAGGTAGGGCGGCAACGAGCGGGAAGCGTCAGCCACCCGCTCACCGTGCCACGGCCGCTCGTTTCGGTGGGAAGAGACGACGACCCACTCACGCCGCAACGGATGCCAACGCTGTTCCCACACCATGGCCGCTTCTCGGTTTGACAACGGGCTGGAACGAGCCGCAGTATCGCCCTGGAACGAGGGTGCGGCAAGTCACGACGAGCCAGTTGGGAAAGCCACTCCATGAGCCAGAGAATCTCACAGGACGCCTACACGCCCCGGCCGGAGCACCATTTCACCTTCGGGCTGTGGACGGTCGGCAACCCGGGACGCGATCCCTTTGGCGAGCCGGTGCGGCCGCTGCTCTCCCCGGCCCACATCGTGCGCAGGCTGGCGGCGCTGGGCGCGTACGGGGTCAACTTGCACGACGAGGACCTGGTCCCGCGGGACGCGACTGCCGCGGAGCGCGACACCGTGGTGCGCGAGTTCAAGCAGGTGCTCGCGGACACGGGCATGAAGGTCCCGATGGCCACCACCAACCTCTTCTCCGACCCCGCGTTCCGCGACGGGGCGTTCACCAGCAACGACGCGCGGGTCCGCGCGTATGCGCTGCAGAAGACCATGAAGGCCATCGACCTGGGCGTGGAGCTGGGAGCCACCACCTACGTCTTGTGGGTCGGGAGGGAAGGCGTCGAAACCAACGCGGCCAAGGACCCGCGTGCCGCGCTGGGGTGGTACCGCGACGCGATCAATTTCCTGTGCGGGTACGTGCTATCCCAAGACTACGATCTGCGATTCGCCCTCGAGGCCAAGCCCAACGAGCCGCGGGGAGACATCTTCCTGCCCACCACGGGTCACATGCTGGCGTTCATCCACACGCTGGATCACCCGGAGATGGTGGGCGTCAACCCCGAGGTGGCGCACGAGCGGATGGCCGGTCTCGATTTCTCCCACGCCGTGGCTCAGGCGCTGGACGCCGGCAAACTGTTCCACCTCGACCTCAACGGGCAGCAGCCCGGGCGGTTCGACCAGGACCTGCGGTTCGGAAGCGACGACCCGAAGGGCGCGTTCTTCCTGGTCAAGCTGCTCGAGGACGGGCGCTGGCCGGGGATGCGCCACTTCGATAGCCACGCCTACCGCACGGAGGACGAGGACGGCGTCTGGAGCTTCGCGCATGGGAACATGCGCACCTACTTGATCCTCAAGGAGAAAGTGGAGCGCTTCAACGCGGACCCTGAGATCCAGCGGATCCTGGCCGAGCTCGGCGGCCGGGGCGAGGCCGGGCGGGTCAGCTTCAGCCCCCAACAGGCGCGCTCGCTACGCGATCGGACGTTCGACTTGCCCGCGATGCGCCGCCAGGGTTACGCCTACGAGCGGCTCGACCAGCTCACGATGGAGCTGCTGCTGGGAGTCCGGTAGGCGTGGCGGAGGCGCTGTTCCTCGGCCTGGACGTCGGCACCAGCGGCGTGAAGGCCATTCTCGTGAGCCCGACCGGCGCGGTCGAGGGGGCCGCGACGGCTCCCCTTTCGATGGACATGCCGCGGCCGGGCTGGGCGGAGCAAGATCCCGAGGCATGGTGGCAGGCGAGCGGTGCCGCCATCCGGGGTCTCCTGGCGCAGCGTGCGGCCGCCCACGTCGCCGCCGTGGGAATCTCCGGCCAGATGCACTCCTCCGTCTTTCTCGACCGAGCCGGAGCGGTGATCCGGCCCGCGCTGCTGTGGTGCGACGGGAGAACCACGGCCGAGTGCCGGGAGATCGTGGCGAAGGCCGGCGGCGAAGCGCGACTCCGCGACCTGGTGTGCAATCCCGCGCTGGAAGGTTTCACCTTGCCGAAGGTGCTGTGGCTGCGCAACCAAGAGCCGGCGGCCTTCGCCCGCCTGGCCACGGTGCTCCTCGCCAAGGATTTCGTGCGGCTCCGCCTGACCGGCACCCTCGCGACCGAGCCGTCCGATGCATCCGGGACGCTCATGTTCGATCCCGCGCGGCTCGGTTGGAGTAGCGAGCTGTTGGACGCGGTCGGCCTGCCGCTCTCCCTGTTGCCGCCGGTGAGGGGATCGTCCGAGGTACTCGGCCGGGTGACCGCGCAGGGGGCGGCGCTCACGGGACTCGCCACCGGAACGCCGGTGGTGGGCGGCGGAGCGGACAACGCGTGCGGCGCCGCGGGCGTAGGCGCGATCAGTCCCGGCGAGGCGGTCGCGAGCTGGGGCACCTCCGGGACCGTACTCGCCCCGACGGCCGAGCCGCGGGTGGACCCCACCCTGCGGGCGCACACCTTTTGCCACATCCTGCCGGGCATCTGGTACGTGATGGGCGTCGTCCTCTCGGCGGGGGGCGCCTTCGCGTGGTACCGTGAGCAGATCGCCCGCGATCTCGCGGCCGCGGACCAACCCGAGGACCGGCTGGTCGAGGAGGCGGCCAGCGTGCCGCCGGGCGCCGAAGGGGTGACCTTCCTCCCGTACTTGCAGGGGGAGCGGACGCCGCACCGGGATGCCTCCTTGCGAGCCGCGTTCGTCGGTCTCAGCCTGGCGCATACGCGTGCCCACCTGACGCGCGCGGTGCTGGAAGGCGTGTGCTTCGCGCTACGCGACTGCGTCACCATCCTCCAGGAGCTCGGCATGGCGCCGAGCTACCTGCTGCTCACCGGCGGCGGCGCCAAGAGCCCCTTCATCCGCCGGTTGCAGGCAGACGTGTACGGCCTGCCCGTGACCACGGTGAACCGCGAGGAGGGGCCGGCCTACGGAGCGGCCCTGCTCGCCGCCGTGGGGGCCGGTGCGTTCCCGGATCTCCCCTCCGCCGTGCGCGGGACGCTGGCGCGGGCACCGTTGATCGACGCAGACGCCGGCGCGCACCGCGAGTACCAGCGGCTCTACCAGCGCTACCGCGCGTGCCTCTCCGCGGCTCGGTTTCCTTGACACCAACGGCGTGAGGTGTACTCTGCCCTCGCCAACATCGCGGGGGAGCACGCGTGGCCGGCTTGGATTGGGTCGTCATTCTGCTGTACTTCGGCCTGCTGCTGGGTCTCACCTGGTGGGTCATTCTCAGAGCCAAGGACACGGCCGACGACTATTTCCTCGCGAGCCGCAACCTCGGCTGGTTCATCGTCGGGGCGTCGATCTTCGCCTCCAACATCGGCTCCGAGCACCTGGTGGGGCTGGCCGGCGCCGGTGCCACCAGCGGCGTCGCCCTGGCGCACTATGAGCTGCACGCCTGGTGCTTGCTGGTCCTGGGCTGGCTCTTCGTCCCGTTCTACACGCGCTCGATGGTCTACACCATGCCGGAGTTCCTGGAGAGGCGCTTCTCCCCGGGCTCGCGCTGGGTGCTGTCCATCATTTCGGTGGTCGCGTACGTGCTCACCAAGTTCGCCGTCGGCATCTTCGCGGGAGGCGTGGTCTTCGCGACCCTGCTGCCGGACCTCCAGCTCTCCCTCGGCGGTGTCACGTTCAACAGCTTTTGGGTGGGCTCGGTCGCCGTGGTCGTGCTGACCGGGCTTTACACGGTGGCTGGCGGGATGCGCGGTGTCGCCTACACCGAGGCCGTGCAGACCATCGTCCTGGTCCTGGGATCCGTGCTGATCACCCTGTTCGGGCTGGCGCGCCTCGGGGGTTGGGACCAGCTCCGCGCCGCGTTGCCATCCGACCTGTTCAACCTGTGGGAGCCGCTGGTGCCGGCAGGGATGCAAGGAACCTGGGCGCCGGTCAGGGAGGCCGGCCGGATCGCCTGGTATTTCAACGGCAACTACCCGTGGCTGGGAATGCTTTTCTGTGCGCCGATCATCGGCCTGTGGTACTGGACTACCGACCAGTACATCGTGCAGCGGGCCCTCGGCGCCCCCAACGAGCGGCAGGCGCGCCGCGGCTCCATCTTCGCCGCATATCTCAAGCTGTTGCCGGTGTGGATCTTCATCATTCCGGGAATGATCGCGCTCGCGCTGGCGCGGACCGGAGAGGTGCCGGCCCTGGCCTCCATGGTGGACGGCGCCGGCAACGCCGTCCCCGGGGCGGCGCAGGCGGCGTTTCCCCTGATGGTCAAGTCGATCCTGCCCGCGGGCGTACGCGGCGTCGTGGTCGCCGGCCTGCTCGCCGCGCTGATGAGCTCGCTGGCGGGTGCCTTCAACGCCTGCTCGACCCTCTTCACCATGGACCTGTATCAGAAATTCCGGCCCGGCGCTACTCAACACCAGCTGGTGTGGACCGGACGCGCGGCGACCGCGGCCATGGTCCTGATCGGGCTGCTCTGGATCCCGGTGATCCAGGGCGGCCGAGGTTTGTACGACTACCTCCAGGGGGTACAGGGCTATCTCGCCCCGCCCATCTTCACCGTGTTCTTCTTCGGGGTCTTCCACCAGCGCCTCAACGCGCAGGGAGCGCTTGCGGCGCTGGTGGTGGGATTCCTGCTCGGCGCCTTCCGTCTGGCCGTGGATACGCCCGTGAGCCTCCAGCTCGCCGGGCTCGCCAACGGCTATGCGCCGGGATCGTTCCTGTGGATCGTCAACAACATCTACTTCCAGTACTACAGCCTGCTGATCTTCGTGGCGTCGGCGCTGACGATGGTGGTGGTGAGCTATCTCACGCCCGCGCCGGCGGAAGAGCGTCTGACGGGGCTCACCTTCGCGACGGTCACGGAGAACCAACGGCGAGAGTCTCGCAGCAGCTGGACCCGCAGGGACGTGATCGCCTCCGCCATCGTGCTGCTCATCATTCTGGCCAACTACCTCTATTTCCGCGGCTGACGGCGATCGGCAGGCGCGAGTTCGTCGCGGCGCCTTGACGGCCCTACGCGGTCCGGAAATGGAGCGGGTCCCTAAGGTTCTGCAGCTCCCGGTAGTAGTAGAGGGGAGTGGGCCGCTTGCTCTTGAACGTCAGACTCCTGAGAAACTCGATTTCCTCTTCGGTCGCTGTGCCGCTGAGGGAAGGCTCCGACGCTCGCAACCGGGGGCGCCGGCCGACCACTGGCCGAAAGGGCCACACCGCCCGCCTGACCGCCCCTTAGCTGTTCGAGCGACTCACCACTCGATCACGGCGACGCCAAACGGACCCAGACGCACCCGATCACCCAGTACCTCACCCGTCAGGAGCTCTCGCTTTCCCGAGGGGATCGTCACGGACTTCTCGGCTTGATTGTGGTTGATCAGGAACGCCAGTTTCCTTCCGGCTCCCTGTCGAACCGAGGCTTCCACGCCTTCGGGGAGATGCACCCATCGTTCCACTCGTGCATCGTTTAGCAGGCGGTCGATCAGGCGATCGTAGAAGGCATCTTCCTCGAACACCGTGCCGACGTACCACGCGATACCGCGGCCCGCCTGGTTGCGCGTCACGGCGGCGAAGGACTCGAGCGGCCACCGGCCATAGGCGGCCACCGCATCGGCCTTCGTTGGCGTCACCCAGTCCACGTAATGGGTCGCCGTGAGGGTATCCCCAAACAGCTCCTTGCTGACCACGGGATAGGACCGCCCCTCGAGGGCGCCGTATTCCTCGATCGTGATGCCCAGCACGTCCGAGAGCAGTCCCGGCAGGGTCCGCTCGTGCGCCAGGTTGTTCTCGTCCTTGACGCCGGTGCGGATGTCGGTCATCAGGACACCCCCACGCTCGACGAACGCAATGAGCCTCCGGGCACGTGCGTCGGGCAGCACGACGAGATCCGGGGCCAGCACCAGCTGGTACTGAGTGAGGTCCGCTTCTGGACTAATCAGGTCGACGCTGATCCCGGCGCGGAACAGCGCGTTGTAGTAGCGGCTGACGGCGCTGGTGTAGTCGTTCCCGGCATACCCGGGTTGGCTCGCCAGCGACCAGATGCTCTCGTAGTCGTACACGATGGCAACGTCGGCCTTGACGGTGGTGCCCTTGAGGTACGGCTCCAGGCTCCGGTACTCCCGCGTTACCTGGGCAGCCTCCCGGTACCTGCGCAGCGGCCGTCCGTCATGGCCCAGGAGGCCGTGCCAGTACTGTTCGCGACCCGCCGTAGCCGTACGCCATCGAAACCAGATCTGCGCGTCGGCGCCGTGCGCCAACTGCTGGTAGCAGATGTTCCGCAGTTCTCCCGGGAGGGGCGTATCGGTGAACGTAGCCCATCCCATGGCACCAGCGGTCTGCTCCATGATCCAGAAGTTCTTCCGCTTCAAGCCCCGCATCAGATCCGCCGCCATGGATGCCGCGTACGGCTGGCCGGAGCGGTCCAATGCCGGGTAGTTGTCCCAGCTCACGAGATCGAGATCCCGGGCTAGCTCGTAGTAGTCAATCGTCGGGTTCAGCCCCATCAGGTTGTGGGTGATGACCCAGTCTGGATTCGCCGCGCGGAGGATCGCCACCTGGTCGGCTTGGAAGCGGGCGTTGATCCAGGAATTGAAGCGCCGCCAGTCCAGGCAGGCGCTGGGATTCCCGGAGACTCCCCACATGCCCTCCCCGACGCAATCGGGAATGGTGACCTCGGCCCAGTCCCCGATGAGGTGTCCCCAGAAATGGGTGCCCCAGGATCGGTTGAGCGTTTCGAGCGTCCCGTAATTGCGACGAAGCCAGTCCTGGAAATCAATACGCGACGTTTCGCTGAAGTCCTGCGGTCCGGCGAACTCGTTGTCGGTCTGCCAGCCGATCACGTTCGGGGTAGCGGCGAAGTGCTCCGCCATGGCCCGCGTGATCTGCTGCGACAGAAGCCGGTACGTTCCGCTGGAGAGGCTGTAGTCCTTTCGCGAACCCCAGGTATAGCGCTGCCCATTGGATTGCACCGCCAGCACCTCCGGGTACTTCCGGGCTACCCATGCCGGCATGGAGGCGGTGGGCGTCCCCAGGATGGCCTTGATGCCGTTCCGATCGAGAAGCGCCAAGGCCTGGTCCAGCCAGTCGAAACGGTAGACGCCTTCCGACGGTTCGATGAAGCCCCAAGAGAACTCGGCCAGCCGGACGACGTTGAACCCCGCTTCCCTCATCAGGCGGATGTCCGTCTCCCAGCGCTCCCTCGGCCAATGCTCCGGGTAGTAGTCGGCACCGATGTAGAGATGCCCGTCTCGGCCGAACGTGTCCGCCCTCGGGGAAGGCCGATTGGACTGTTGGGCCGCCACGCTCCCTGCCGACATCAGCGCCGACCAGAGCAAGGCAATGCCCCTGTGCAAGAAAGACCGCTTCATGTTCGATCCTCCAGGTGGAGCACCGGCAGGGCAGGGGAGAGCAGCATGGCGACAGGCGTCAACGCGCCGGGAAGTATCGGCTGGGGTTCAGCCTCTCGGCTTGATCAGCGCCTGGAACCGCCGATCGCCGTAGAGTGGGGCGAGGTATGGGTAGGCGTGTGCGCGTGCGCCCTGGCTCGCCGTGCTGTTGGGGAGTGCCCATCGCCCGATTCCGTCCGACAGGACCTCGATGGCTTGCTCCAGGTCGCCGAGGGGTACGAGCACGCTCGCCCGTTCCATCTCCAGACCGTGGAGGGTCCCCCGGGCCTGCACCATACGCCCTTCCCACTGCTGGAGCGCCGCGCGTGCCGCGCCGAACTTGCCCTGGGCAGCAAGGATGCGGGCGAGCAGCAATCCGTGCGCGCCGCGGTCGCGCAGTTCACCGACACGGATTGCGGCTGTCTCGGCATCCCCAGCGAGCAAGGCAAGCTCGGCGCGCCAGTGAGCCGACTCGTCCATCGCGCGCTCGCTAATGGAACGCTGCCCTGGCCCCTCAGCAATGGCGGCCTTCAAGCGGTCAAGGATTTCAGGCACGGCCCGCCGCTCCAGACTTCAACTGAACCAAGATGCGGCCTGAGTAGCGCAGGGGCCAGAAGGGGACGAGGAGTGCTCACGTCGCGCCTTGCCGGGTATCTTCCTTCGCTCCATGAGCCTCCTCCATCGCTTCCGCCGCCCGGCGCTTTCAGAGGCCAAGAGCCGCGCCCTTCTCGTCGCGGCCCGCGAACGGGTGAGCCCGGCCATCCGCGAGCTGGACACCGAGTTCTGCTACAACATCGAGCTGGCCGGAGCGCTCCCTGGTCACGCCGAGCGGGTCCTCACCTGGCTCCTGGCCGAGACCTTCGAGCCGGACGGGTTTGGGAGACAGTCCTTCCTGGAAACGGACGGCCTGGTGCTGGAGGTGGGACCGCGCATGAGCTTCACCACGGCCTGGTCCACCAACGCCGTCGCCGTCTGCCACGCGCGTGCGGGCTCACCGCAATCCGGCGGATCGAACGCTCGCGCCGCTATCGCCTGACCGTGGACAGATCGCTGTCGGACGAGGAGATCAGCGCGTTCCTCGGGCTCGTTCACGATCGCATGACCGAGTGCCGTTATCCGCGGCCCCTGGAGAGCTTCGCCACCGGCGTGCGTCCCGAGGCCGCCTTCACCATCCCGGTGCTGGCCCAGGGGCGGGCAGCGCTCGAGCGCATCAACCGGGAGATGGGCCTGGCCTTCGACGACTGGGACCTGGACTACTACACGGCGCTGTTCCGGGATCGGGTAGGCCGCGATCCCACCAACGTCGAGTGCTTCGATATCGCGCAGTCGAACTCCGAGCATTCCCGGCACTGGTTCTTCAAGGGACGCCTCGTCGTTGACGGCAAGGAGGTACCTGGTCACCTCCTGGCCCTCGTCAAGGGCACCCTGGATGCGAACCCGACGAACAGCGTGATCGCCTTCCGGGACAACTCCAGCGCCATCCGCGGGTACGCGGTGCGGACCATCCTGCCGGCCGGCTCAAACCAGCCGGGGCCATTCCGCCCAGCCGACGTGGAGTACCACGTCATCTTCACCGCGGAAACGCACAACTTCCCGTCCGGTGTGGCCCCGTTCCCTGGCGCCGAAACCGGCTCCGGCGGCCGCATCCGCGACGTGCATGCGACGGGACGCGGCGGGCTGGTCCGCATAGGAATTTCAATCGGCCCTCCCAAAGTAGAGCTGGGTGAGCGGACCGTCCAGGAAGCCTGAGGTGGGGGATCCACCCCCTGCTATCGGCCGGCTTCGGCTCTGATCGGGGTGCCGATCGGCGGCCGCGAGCCGGTCGCGCGGCCGACATCCGGGCCGACTGGGGCCGTGCGCCGACCCGCGCGCAGCCCAGCAGCCCCCGAACCCAGGGATCCGGAGGCGGGCCGCGAACGCCTTACGCCGAGGTGGGAGTGCGGGGAGCCGTCCGCCGCCGCGGTGGTGCGCGCGTGCGGCGGGCGGGGGGCGCGCTGCGGCGCAGGTGGGCGAGGATCCGGTCGATCACGCGCGGCTGAGTGATGCAGCCGACGATGCGCATCGCGTGGCCGCACCGGGGACCCCGCAGCGGGGCGACCTCGAAGATCCGGCGCAGCAGCTCCGCCCAGCGCTGGCGGGCTTGGGCGAGCGCGGGTAGGACCGCCTCGGCCGCGACGGCCGGGGCCGGCTCGGGGACGCCCGCCCGGCGCCGGATGCCGCGGGTCCGGTTGGCATACCAGCCGTAGTAGCGCTGGAGCACCTGGCCCTTGTTGGGGATATCGCTCACCACCCGCGCCAGGAACTCCAGGGCGTCCACGGTCTCGGCGCCGGCCGTGGGGCCGCTCGCCTGGTCGGACTGATAGGTGACCGCGCCGGTGTCCGCCCGGTACGCCAGCCGGCCGAGCGCCACCGGGTGCCGGGCGCAGTAGCGGGCCAGCCGGGTGGCGCGGGGCTGGGGCTGGCCGGGGTGGGAGCGGCGTTGACTTTCGCGACCGCGGTGCCTCCTCACGTGGGACTGGGTGCGATGGTCCTGGGGGGCCGCTACAGCGACGGTCGCGGCGCTGGTGGGCTGGTTCCGGGCGCGTCGCCGCCAGGTGCCCTTGGCGCTCTGGTTGCGGTTCTGGAAGAGCAAGGTGGGGGAGTGGCTGCTGCGGTCGGAAGCGTGGTGGGTCGGGCCGCCCAGGACTCGCCAAGCCTCCGGAAATCGCAATGCTGGACGCGCCATCATACGAGGAGGCCGTGTGGGAGGCATCGCGGGATCTGGTCAACCTGGTCCCGGCGGTGACGCACCTGGCCAGATCGAGGATTCGGCGCATTCGGAGCTGGATGGCCGGCACGCTCGAGCGCCAGG
>JACPAP010000245.1 GCA_016180765.1 Gemmatimonadota bacterium | reverse complement strand
GGCAGCCAGAGGAACGGCACGCCCCGGAACTCGATGGTGTTGGCGAACACGAAGAAGAGGGCAAACAGCACCGGCATGGGCAGCAGCATGGGCAGACAGCCTCCCAGCGGGTGCACGCCGTGCTGCTTGTACAGCTTGAACAGCTCCTGCTGCATCTTCTGCGGATCGCTCTTGTAGCGCTCCTGCAGCGCCTTCATTTCGGGCTGGATGGCCTGCATGGCGACGCTGGAGCGCATCGCCTTCTGGTTGAGCGGCCACAACAACACCCGGACGCCGATCCCGAACAACACCAGGACCCAGCCGTACGCCAGGCGCAGGGCGTCATGCATCCAGAGCAGGATCTGCATGATCAAGATGGAGAATGGCCGGATGATCGGCCGGAAAATCCAGCCGTAGGGGTTGATGTCCTCCAGGTTGTGGCCGATACGCGCCAGGCGGCGATACTCCTGCGGGCCGGCGTACACCGCGAACTGGAAGCGGCCGGCGGGCGCCGCCAGCGAGGCGGTGACGTGCGCCTGCGACTCGTAGCCTCCGGGGCGCTGCCCTCCCACGGCCACAGCCCCGCCGAGGCGCGGCCCGCGGTCGTCGGTGGTCAGAACCGCCGCCATGAAGTACTTGGACTTGATGGCGACCCATTCGAACGGTCCGGCCAGCTCCCGGCGCTCGCCGGGATCCAGCGACCCGAATGCCAGGTTCTGGGTCGAGCCCGCCTTGGTGACGATGCCATACGACCGGATGTCGCCCACGCTGTCCGCGTCCACCACGTTGAGCCGCGGACCGAGGCCGATGAGTACCAGGCCCCCGGTGCCCAGCCCGGAGACCTCTCCTTCGACGCGGAACAGGTACTGCTCGGGCAGGAAGCGGTAGCGCAGCCGCACCTCGACCGGCCCACGTTGGGCCACCCAATCGAGCGCCGCGCCGTCACCCACGCGCACATCGCGTTCCGAGGCCTGGAAGCGCCAATCGGCCAGCGACAGGGTATCCGCCCCGACCACGAGCCGGTACGCCAGGAATTCGGATTCGTTCGGTATCAGTTGGGCGAGCCCCGAGTCTCCCCGCGCGAAGGTGCGGTACTCCATCAGCGACGCGCCGATCAGCCGGGCGCCCCGGGTCGAGAACGTGTACTGGTACCATGGTGCCGTGACGGTGACGGGTTCCTCGACGAGCCCGGACTCGGCGCCCGGCGCCGTGGCCGGGACGCGCACCGAGAGCGGCGCCGCCCGTGGGGACGGCGCCGCCACGGCGGCGGTGTCGCGGAGCGCGGAGTCGACTGCCAGCTTGGGAGCAGGTACCGGCCGTTTCGGCGGGAACAGCATGGTCGGCACAATGGCCACTACCAGCATCAACGCGATCGCGAACAGCGTGCGGCGGTCCATCAAGCGGCGCTCACGGGACGGGGTCGTAGCCGCCCGGTCGAAACGGGTGGCAGCGGAGGATTCGGCGCATGCCGAGCCAACCGCCGCGGACCGCGCCGTAGCGCCGCACGGCCTCCAGTGCGTACATGGAGCAGGACGGCGTGTACCGGCACGCGGAGGGGAACGGCGCCGCGAGCAGTTGGTAGGCGCGGATCAGACCCGCGACCGCGCGGCAGGGCCACACCGCTAGTTCCCGAACGAGCGTAGCCATCGCTCGAGGTCCCGGGCCAGCTCCCGGGGTTGGGCCGAATAGGCCTCGAGCCGGGCCCGGACGACGAGATCGTACGGAGCGAGCCCGGCAAGCAGCCGCCGGGCCCGTTCCCGGAGCCGCCGGCGCAGTCGGTTGCGCGCCGGGGCGGTGGCACCGTAACGTGGCACGATCACGCCGAGGCGTGGATGGCCCACTGCGTTGGAAGCCCAATAGAGTTCGATTCGTGGGGTTCGCGTGCGGTGGCCTTGCTGGAGCACCGTCTTGAGGTCGTACGCCCGGGACAGTCGCCAGTTCCGGGGCAGCCCCTCGCCCGTCAGCGTCCCCCGTGCTTGGAAGGCACGCGAACGGTGAGACGCTTGCGGCCTTTCTTGCGCCGCCGGCTCAAGACCTGGCGCCCCCAGCGCGTCTTCATGCGCGCGCGGAAGCCGTGTTTCGCGGTACGCCGCTTGTTACGGGGCCGGTATGTCGGTTGCATCGGTCATTCTCACGTGGGCGCGAAAGCTACCGGCGCCAGGGCGCGCGGGTCAAGGTTGACTTTTCCACAGGGCAACACTACGTTCGTGCGCCCTGTTGGACCCCCACCGTATTTTCGTACGTAGCACATGGAGTTATCCGCCAAAGACGCGTGGACCCGTCTCCTGGACGAGGCGCGCCGCGAGTTGCCCGACGCGACGGTCCGGACCTGGTTGGAGCCCGCGGAAGCCATCGCGCTGTCCGACGGGCGCCTGATCCTCGGGACGCCCGACCAGTTCGCGGCCGAATGGAACGGCTCCAAGCATGCGCCGCTCCTGTCCCGGTTGGCGGCCGAGCGGCTGGGGACCCCGGTCGACATCGTATTTCAGGTCCAGGAGGAGCGCGCCCGGCGACCGCAGATGGATTTCTTCGTGGCGCCGCCGCCCGCTGAGCCCGAGGCCCCCGCCCGCCGGCGCGCCACGCCGCTGAACGACCGATATACGTTCCGCACCTTCGTCATCGGCAAATCGAACGAGCTCGCCGCCGCCGCCGCGCACGCGGTAGCGGAGGCGCCCGCCAAGACCTACAACCCGCTCTTCATCTACGGCGCCACTGGCCTGGGCAAGACGCACCTGATGCAGGCGATCGCACACGCCGTGCTGGAGCGCTACCCCAACTTCCGCGTCTCGTACATGGGGGCGGAGCAGTTCATCAACGAGGTGATCGAGAGCATCCACAGCCGGACCATGCCCGACTTCCGCCGACAATATCGCAGCGACGTGGACATGTTCCTCGCGGACGACGTGCACTTCCTCGAGGGCAAGGAGATGACGCAAGAGGAGTTCTTCCACACGTTCAACGCGCTGCACGAGGCGGGGAAGCAGATCGTCCTCACCTCCGACCGACCGCCCAAGGAAATCCCCGGACTCGAGGACCGGTTGGTCAGCCGCTTCGAGTGGGGCATGGTGGCCGACATCGGCCAGCCCGACCTGGAGCATCGCATCGCGATCCTCCGCAAGAAGGCGGAGCAGGATCACCTGGAGCTCACCATCCCGGACGACGTGCTCCGCTTCATCGCCGAGCACGTGCGCAGCTCGGTGCGCGAGCTGGAAGGGTGCATCATCAAGCTGCTGCTGTACGCCTCGCTCAAGCATCGGGAGATCTCGATCGAGCTGGCGCGCGACGCGCTGTCGGACAAGATCCGGCAGGCGGACGCGGCCACGGCGGGGGCGCCCCCCGCGCTCCCCAGCGTGGACCGGGTGCAGGAGGTGGTCGCCCGCCGGTGGGGCGTCACCACGGAGGGCTTAAGGTCCAAAGCCCGGGTGAAGACCCTCACCGTCCCCCGCCAGGTGGCCATGTTTCTGGCCCGGGACCTCCTGGGTTTGCAGCTGGTCGAGATCGGACAGGCGTTCGGCGGCCGGGACCACTCCACCGTGATTCACAGCCTCGCCCGGGTCGAGAGCCACATGCAGCGGGACCGGCAGTTCCGCGACCGGGTGGAGTCCGCGCGTCGCGAGTTATCCGCACCATGACACGGTCCCGGCGTTGAGCGCTGTGGAGCGCTGTGGGAAGCAGTGCCCCATCCATTCCGCAGTCCACCATCCTCCCACAGTGCACACAACCCATACACTCGCGGCATCGGACGCAGCGACATTGCACGCAAGCAGTTACGCGATCCGTCCAGATATCCAGAAGGTCTACTAAGACCACTACTTTTCTATTAGAATAGCAGCAGTAAAAACCTTCCCCACCGGAACCGGACCAGGGAACCGCATGAAGTTGACCATCACGCGGGAGAAGTTGCAGGAAGGCCTGGTGGCCGTGGCCGCCAGTGTGCCTAGCAAGACCACCCTGCCGGTGCTCGCCAACATCTTGGTGGAGGCGACCAAGGATGGGCTCCGCCTCTCGGGTACCGATCTCGACATCGCGGTGAGCACGCTGATCCCCGCAGAGGTGGACGCCGAAGGGGCCGTGACCCTTCCGGCCAAGAAGCTGGTGGAGATCGTCCGGGAACTCCCATCCGGTGGCGTGCGCATCACGGGCGCAGGCGAACAGCGGGTCAACCTGGAATGCGGGCGCAGCAAGTTCAAGCTCCTTGGCATTCCCAAGGAAGAATTCCCGCGGTTCCCGGCGGTGAAGTTCGACAAAGCCTGGCGCGTAAGCTCAGGCGACTTGCAGAAGCTGATCAATCACGTGGCCTTCGCCGCCTCGGTGGAGGAGAGCCGCCCCATCCTGAACGGCGTGCTCTGGGAGCTGCGGGCCGAGCGGATGCGCATGGTGGCGACCAATGGCCACCGACTGGCCAAAATGGACGTCGCGGCGTCGGGCGGGAAGGAGAGCGCGGACCTCATCGTTCCTCCCAAGGCGCTGGACCAGATTCGTCGGCTGTTCGGGCCTTCAGACGAGATCGAGATCGCACGGAGCGAGAACCATCTGGGGTTCCGGGGCGGCCAGACGCTGGTGTTCACCCGGCTCATCGAGGGCCCCTACCCGAACTACGAGCAGGTCATCCCGCGGGAGAACGACAAGGTCGCGACAGTGGATCGACAGGCCCTGGCGGGGGCGTTGCGGCGCGTGGGTGTGGTGGCCAGCGATCAGACTCACCGGGTTCGGCTGGCCTTCTCGGGCGGCATCGCCAAGTTCTCGGTGAGCACGCCGGACCTGGGTGAGGCCCATGATGAGGTGGCGATCACCTACGAAGGTGACCCGTTGGAGATCGGCTTCAACGCCAACTACGTGCTGGAGGTCTTGAAGTACATGCCCACCGACGAGGTCCGGCTCACCTTCAAGGCACCCGAGCGGGCGGCCACCGTGGAGCCGGTGGGGTGGGGGGAAAGCGCATCCTACCTCTGCCTCGTCATGCCGCTGCGGTTGGTGGACTAACGGCGTCGCCGTTCCCGCGGTTAGGGCGCCGCACCGGGTGCGCGCCGGCTGGCGACGCCGACCGCACTGAAACGCTGCGGTTCCCCCAGCCCGGTCGTGGGTGAAGCGCTGGCCACCAGCCCGGCGCGATCCAGTCCTCCAATGACCAGGCCTAAACTCCACTGCCGAAGCGTCCCGTGGCTGGTCACCAGGGCGGCCGCGTGGAGTGCCGCCGGCCACGGACGCCTGGAGCGAACCACGAAGCCTCCGCGATAGCGCATGTCGAAGCCGGACTCCGTGCCCAGTCGCTCTACGGCGATCGCTTCGGCGGAGACGTTCGCGAGCTGGGGCGCGATCGTCCATGTGGCGCCGGCCACCGTGACGATTGGCTGCCGCCCTTCCTGAAACACCGGCTGGGGCCGATTGATGTTGCGCACCACCAGCCCGGCCTGGAGGCCGGCGAGGAGCGGATAACGCAGACCGAGGTCGTAGCCTTGCTGACGGCCTCTGCCGTAGCTGCTCATCGCCGCCCCGATGGAGCCCCGTCCCACCGGGAGCCCGAGCCCGATTCTGACGACACCCAGGCTGACGCTGTCCCGGGAACGGTCGCGCTGGTACGCCAGCCCCAGGCCGCGCGAGTTGAGTCCAAGAGTGTATTGGCTCAGCTTGACCCAGCCATTGGTGCGATCCACGGCGGCCTCGGCCATGACGGAAGCTTCGGGAACGAAGCCGAGGCCCGCGGGATTCACCCACAGCGCGCGCACGTCGTCCGCATTGGTGATGAACAGGTAGTCCCGGCTGCGCGGGTCGGACTGCTGGGCCAGCGCGGCCGCAGGCGGGACCACCCACCCCGCGGCGCACGCCGCCGCTCCCACCAGTGCCGTTCCAACTTGCTTCGCCACATGCACGAACGGGGGCGCGAATCGTGGGAACGACACGAGCAGTCCCGGCCGGCCTGGCACTACGGGATGAGGGACAGCGTATCGGCGCGCGTCTGCCGGCCCGGAATCGAGACGTCGAGCCCGCGCAGCGAGATGGTGTAGCTCGAGCTGTCGGCGGCGACCATCCCCAGGAACCTGCCACCCAGGGTCAGCCGCTCGACCGTATGGCGGCGCCCCTCACCCTGCACCGAATATACCTGGCCGCCTTGAGCCCCCGAACCGGAGAAGGAGTAGGTGGTCAGGGTCCGTATCGGGAGCGTGCCTTCCGCCCCCGAGTCGGCGGGTGCCTCGGCCTGATGGTGGCTCACGGCGATCATGGTGAGTGGGAGCCCGCCGGTCTTGGAGCTGGTTTCCGTGGTGTCGGTCCAGCGGGCGTTGGGCTCTGCGCCAATGGCGGGAATCCGGGGATAGAAGTGCGGCAATTCCTCCGCCAGCTGCTGGAGCAGCTTGTTGGTGGAATCGCCGCCGCTCAAGCCGCTGATCTCTCCGCTGGGTGCGAGCTCGCCGGTGAACCTCGCCCCACGGGCTCGCTCGGCGAGCCCAGCCGCCGGGCCGTCGCTCTGGTACCGCGGGACGGAGTCCACCAGGAGCGAGACCGTCAGTCGGTCCCCCTGACGGGCCAGCGTAGCGGAGACGAAGTAGACCAGAACCTCCTCGATCTGTTGGGTTTGGCCGCCGACCTGCTGCTGGACCTGCAGGTAGGAGGCGCGGCGATACCGGGCGGCGCCCGGTGCGAAGGTCACCGGACCCGCCGCAACGGGACTCGGCGTCGGGGAGAGAGGGGCCTTCGGCGGTGCGGCGCAGGCCCCCGCCACCCACCCAACCGCGACGCAGGTGACTCGCCGGCCCAGGCCTGTTCTCATGCGGGCGCCTCGCGCTGTTTGAGGTCTCCCCGAGTCCGTCCGAAGACGGCGACGATCTCGCCGCTTTCAGTGGCGACGCTGAGCAGTTTCCATCCCTTGCGGCGCATCTCGGCCCGCCACCCGATGAGGCTGGCCCACTTCGGCACGGTGGTCCGGAACCCCCGCAGCTCCGCGACGTCTGCCCAGGCGCCCGGATAGGGCTGGCCATCAGGCGGGTCAGCAGGATCTGGCATCGCGTGCGGGTCCGCCGGAGGGCCTATCATAGAGCGCCGTGGTCGGGAGAACCAGGGGTGGCGGAGACGTAAGCCGAGTTCTGTTCGGCCGCTCGAGTCGGAGCGGTCGGACGGTCATCTCTCTGGGATGGCGGTCACCCGCCACCTCGTGCGGCCTACCCGCGGCTCAAACGGTCCGGGCCGGACCTCGCCGCCTATTTGGCCTTGCTCCGACTGGGGGTTGCCGTGCCACGAGCTGTTACCAGCCGTGCGGTGGGCTCTTACCCCACCGTTTCACCCTTACCCACCTCTTGGGCGGGCGGTCTGTTCTCTGTGGCCCTGTCCGTCGCCTTGCGGCGCCCAGGCGTTACCTGGCAGTCAGCCCTGTGGAGCTCGGACTTTCCTCAGCCCGCGTCGCCGCGGGCCGCGACCGTCGTCCTCCGCCTTGTCCCTGGCCCCCAATAATACCCAGGAGGGCCTGGCCAGGTCACCCCGGCTCTGCAGGGGTTGCCGCCTCCGGCAGGAACACGGTAAACACCGCACCGCCATCGGGGTGGTTGCGGGCGACGGCGCGGCCCCCGTGTTCGCGCACCACGCGGTTCACGATGGAGAGCCCCAGACCGGTGCCCTCGCCGGCCCGTTTCGTGGTCACGAACGGGTCGAAGATCCTGGGGAGGACGTCAGGGGGGATTCCGGCACCGGTGTCCCGTACGATCAACTCCAGGCCGCCCGCGACTCGAGCGGTGGCCACCTCCAGCAGGCGCCGGCCCTGGACCAACGTGGCCATGGCGTGCTCGGCATTGGTCAGCAGATTGAGCAGCATCTGCTGGAGCTGGTGCTCGTCGCCCGCCACGGCCGGCACATCGGCGAGCTTCAACTCCACCTCGATGCCAGCCAGGCGCAGCGCGCCCCGGCGCAAGGCGATGGTGTCCCGCACCAGCGGGTTCAGGTTCAGCGGGAGGCGCATCGGATCGTGGCGCCGCACGAATGCCAACAGCTGCCGAACGATGTTCGCCGCCCGTTGCGCTTCCCGCCGGATCTCCTGGAGATCGTCGCGCACTTCCGGATCCAGATCGGGGCGTTCCGCCAGCAACTCGGCCAGCGAGAGCACCGCCGCGAGCGGGTTGTTGAGCTCGTGGGTGACGCCGGCGAGCAGTTCGCCCGCGGTGGCGAGCTTCCCCATCTGCACCAACTCGCTTCGGATTTCCTGCTCCCTGGAGGTATCGCGCAGAATCCCGAGCGCCACCGCGCGACCCGCCGGGTCCTTCCAGGGGACGATCGTCGCCTCACCGGTCCTCGGCGGGCCATCGCCCACGTGGTAGACCACCTCCAGCCGCGAAACCTCGCCGCGGTGCGCCGCGGCGATGGCCGCGGCGATGGCCTCCTGGTGGGCGGGCGGGACGTAGGCGCGGAAGCTCGCGTCGGGAGCCGGCGGGGTGCCGGCACCGAGCGCGGCGGCGGCGCGGTTGACTTCCAGGACGGTGCCGTCGGCTGCGAGGGTCGCCACGGGGAGTGGAAGGGCTTCCAACAACGCGTCCAGGGAACGCTCCGTGTGGGGAATCCGCCCGGCGGGGCGCTGCGCTGTGCACGGCAGAAGATACGCGTTGCCGGGACCGCCGATAGGGTTGACGGGGGGTTGAGCGTGGCCCGGTAGCTTCACGGCACATGCATCCCGAGCGGCAACCGGCCACGGTGACCACGGTCCTGGAGCCCGCGATGCGTCGAAGGCTCGACGCTGCGGCGCAGGGGTACTTCGCCGCGGTGCATGCAGACTCACTGCCTCAGGCGCTGCGGACCGTCCGCGAGCGCCCGGTGCAGGCGGTCCTGCTCTCGCCCAGGGTGGTAGGTCACGATCAGCTGTCCGTCGTGGGCGCGCTGGTCTCGCGGTTTCCCGGCGTGCCCACCGTGGCCGTGGTGTCGGAGCACGACCCGCTGTCCAGCGAGCGCCTGCTTCAGCTGGGCGCGTGCGGCGTCCGCCGGTTGGTGGACGTGAGCGCGCGCGACGGGTGGCACAAGCTGCGCACGCTGGTGGTGCAGCCCGGCGGCGGTACCGCCGCGCTGATCCTGGGCACCGTGATCCCGGCCCTGGGAGACTCCAGCGAAGGCTGTCGGCGGTTCTTCGAGCTGCTGGTCCGCACCGCGCCCGGCGTGGCCAGCGTGCGCGGGCTCACCCGGGCGCTCCGGGTGCGCCCCAGCACCTTCATGTCGCGCTTCTTCCGGGTGGCGCTGCCGTCGCCCAAGCGGTACCTGTCGGCCACCCGCCTGCTCTACGCCGCCGCGCTGATGGAAATTCCAGGCTTCTCGGTGGCCGATGTGGCGTATCGGCTGGAGTATTCGTCGGCGCAGAGCTTCGGGCGGCATGTGCGGGCCGTGCTGGGAACGACGGCGGGGGAATTCCGGAAGCGGTATACGCTCGCGGTTGCGCTGGACGAGTACACCAGCCGATTGATCGTCCCCTACCGGGCGACGTTCCGGGCCTTCGATCCACTCCATCACGGGGTGTCGGAAACCGGACACGTGTACTGACCCGGGCGGGCCCGGTCAGGGGGCGATCAGTGCCGTGACGTGAGATAGTGAGAGGTGAGTGAGATGTAAGACGTGAGACCCGAAAAAAGCTTGGCGCCACGTCTCGCTTCTCACGTCTCACGTCTTACCATGTGTGTCGAGCACCGAAAAACGCGTAATGCTGGCCCGCAGGCGCTCGGCTAACTGCGCCAGCTGCTTGCTGGCTTCGTTCAGGGTGCCCATGGCGCTGATCTGCTCCGCCATGGCGGTCGCGGCGCTGTCGGCGCCACCGGACGACTTGGCACTCACCGCCGCCATCTCCGACATGTTCTGCGCGATGGTCGCCATCCGCTCGGCTTCGGCGCGCGAGATGGCCGCGGTGTCCGCGATGACCGACGCCACCTGGGCCACACCGCGATGCAGGTCCTCGAGCGCCCTCTGGGCCTCGCCGGCGATGGCGCCCACGTCGCGCACCTTTTCTTCGCCCGCCGCCATGGCCCGCGCGGCGCCCTCGATCCCGGCCCGCACTTCGGTGATCAGATCCACCACCTCGCGGGCCGACCGCGCCGCCTCCCCCGCCAGGGCCCGTACCTGATCCGCCACCACCGCGAAGCCGTGCCCATGCTCCTCGGCCCGCGCCGCTTCGATCGCCGCGTTCAACGCCAGTAGATGGGTTTGCCGCGCAATCCGCGCGATGCCCTGCGCGAAATTCCCGATGCGGTCCGAGATCCCGCTCAGCTCGTGCACCGTGCGGGCCGTGCTCCGCACGTCCTCGCCGATCACCAGCAGCGTCTCGCTGGCCCGGCCCACGCGCTCCCGCCCGCGATCCGCCGCCGCGACCAGCCGCTGGGCGTCGTCCGCCACCGCCTGCGCGCGGGCCCGGAGGCTCTCTGCCTCCGCCGCGGCGGCGGTGCTGTCCCGATGCCCCGCGTCGGCCCGCTCGCGCTGCGCACCCATCTCGTGCGCCAGGTCCGCCGCGGTCGAGGCCACCGCCCGGCTCGACCCCAGCATGCGATCCGCCGCCTCGGCCAGCACGTCGGCGAACGCCGCCACCTCGTCCGCCTCGCGCTGCACCTCCCCGATCGTCTGGCCGACCTCGTCCAGCATGTGATTGAACGACCTCTCCAGCAACCCCAACTCGTCGGTCACCGCCGCCGGTGCCCGGATGCCGAACTCGCCCCGCTCGGCCTGGGCCATGATCAAACGCGTGACCCGGATGCGGTGCATCAGCTCACCGGGGATCCGTTTCAAGGCGAGCGCCACGACCATGAAGAGGAAGGTCTCGAGGTAGACGCTGGCCGGGAGCGCCCAGACCGCTCCGCCAGCGCCGACCATCCGGTCGTGCAGCAGGGCCGCGCCCAGGTAGGCGAGCGATGCCGCGAGCACCAGGAAGTCCCCGATCTCGCGTCCCTGGTCGAACACGTAGGGCAGGAGAGCGAGGTAGAAGCCCACGATCAAACCGCCCGGGCCGAACAACGCCACCGGTGTCGAGACCAGCACCACGTCGATCAAGGCCAGCGCGTACACCTGCCACCAGCGGTACCACCCGCTCCGCAGCACGCCGGCGATGGCGAGATTGATCGCGGCGGCCACCGCCACCACCGCCACGATCGTGACGTACGAGACGGGCACGAAGCCCACCAGACGGCTGAGCGGCAGGAGGAAGGCGCCGACGCCGATCATCCACCACCGACGGCGCACGCTCAGCCGGAACGTCACTCGATCCTTGAGTTGCTGCTCGGCGACGTCGTCCTCGGCCGACCAGCCTCGCATCCGCGCCGCGATCGAGCGCCGCGAGGGGCGCGGCGGGACCTGCGGCGCCGTCATCAGGCCACCCCGAGGTCGCGCACGCTCACCAGACTCAGCACCGGGACGCCGGCGCGCTCGATCGCAGCGCGGCCGCCTTCGTCCCGATCCACCACGGCCAGCACACCGCTCACGCTCCCCCCGGCCTCCCGCACGGCCCCTATTGCCGTGAGGGCGGACTGCCCGCTCGTGATCACGTCCTCCACCACCACCACGCGAGCGCCGCTTCGGAAACATCCCTCGATGCGACGCCCCGCTCCGTGACCCTTGATCTCCGTGCGGACCGAAAAGGCGTCCAGCACCGGTGGGGCCTCGGAACTGGCGCGCGCGATGGCGTAGGCGACCGGGTCAGCTCCCATGGTGAGCCCGCCGACCAGCTCCGCCTCCCAGCGTGCACGCCGGATGGCGTGCAATCCCAGCTCCCCCACCAGGAGCAACCCGGCCGCCGACATCGTGGTAATCCGCGCGTCGATGTAGTACGACGACGAGCGGCCCGAGGCGAGCGTGAACGATCCGCGCTGCACCGAGCGCTCACGGAGCAGGGCCACCAGCCGGGCGTGGAGATTCGCGTCAGTAGCACTCACGGCGGCCTGGGCAAGGGGGCTGTGGTAGTAGCATGTGCTACTACCCTCTATGACCGCCTGCCCATAATGGAGCCCAACAGGCCCAAGACCCCCCTCTTCGGTGGGGCCGGCGATTCGCCTGCGACACCCCGGCGGACGTCTGCCGCAAACTCCAGCACGCTCGCCTGCCGGTTGGCGGCCTCACGCGCAAGTCCTTTCATGACAGCATCTTCCAGTGTTCGCGAAAACTGAAGACCCTTGACGGTGGTGTTGAGACGGACCGGGGGCTCCGTGAGGAGCTTCTGAAATAGCTGTCGGGGTGACCGGCCCGTGTACGGATGAACGCCGGTCAAGAGGTAATAGGTGATAGTCGCCAGGCTGTAGATGTCCGCGGCTTCGCCCACCAGCTCGCCGGAGAGGGCCTCGGGCGCGACGTACTGGAGGGTCCCCACGAAGAAACCGGTTCGGGTCAGTCGCTCAGCTGGGTCCTCCTGCGCGTCGCGGGCGATCCCGAAGTCGAGCAACTTCACGGCGCGGGAGGGCGCGTCGTAGATGATGTTCTCGGGCTTGAGATCACGATGAATGATCCCCACGGCGTGGGCGGCTGCGAGGGCGCCGGCCAGTTGCTCCACGATCTGCGCGACTTCGGGCGCCGGGAGGCGGCCGTGTCGCGCCACGTAGTCTGCCAGGGGCTGGCCGTCCGCCCACTCCAGCGCCAGGTAGTACAGGCCATCCGTATCGCCATAGTCGTACGTGCGCACCACGTTGGGGTGCCGCACGCGTGAGCCATATCCCGCTTCGCGGAGGAAGCGCTTGACCGCGGTCGGGTCGTTCCGGAGCCGCTCCCTGAGCGTCTTGACGGCGCACCGTCCGTGGGTGTCATGGTCCGCCCGATAAACGGTGGCTGTCCCGCCCTCGCCCACCCGCTCGAGGAGACGATAACCGGCGATGCTGCGGCCGGCGAGGTTTTCGTGGGCCATGGGAGTGGGGCCAAACTAACGTTCGCGCTTGAACCGCGGCAAGTGACCACATAAGGTTGGAAGTGGTGCCTAGCTCCGCCCTCGTCCTTGTCGCCGGTCTGGTCGGACATCCCGGTGCGTCCCCGGACACGCTGGTTGCCGCGGGCGATCCGCCGCACCGGACCTGGCATCTGGCGCTCCGGGCCGCGAGTGTGGCGGAGAGCGCCCCATCCGCCGCGCTGGTGCTGCATAACGCCCTGGTCCAGCTGACCCTGGGCGCACCCGAGCGAGCGCGCAGTTTGCTGCTCCGTTATCCCATGCCTCGGGGGTCGTCGCTCAGTCCCGCGGCCTATCGCCTGTTCGCGACGGCCGCCTACGCCGACGAAGACTACGCGACCGCCGCCCGCTACTACGCGGGCGCGGCAGCCGGAGCCGCCGGTATCCGCAGGGGCGTCCTGGAGGCGCGTGCGGGCGAGGCGTTTGAGCGAGCCGGCCTGTCGCGGGCCGCGGCCGCGCACTATCGCGTGGCCATGCGCTACCTCCCCAGCGTATCCGGTTGGGTGGCGATCCGCCTGGCGCGCCTCACTCCGGATACGGTTCGCGCGTTCGAGCTGCTGCGCGCGGTACCCGAGCCGGCGCGAGCCCTGGCGTTGGAAGCCCGGGCCGACCTTCTGGCGGCCGCAGGTGACCACCGCCGCGCCATGGCCGAGCTGGTGGCGGCGCGGCGGAACGGCCGTGCGGCGGCGATTGCCCTGGCGTCGGGCGACACGGCCCGAGCGCGCCGGCTCGCGTTTGTGGCGCTGGCCGGCGCCGACACGGCCGAGGCCGCCCTCGCGCTGGACCTGCTGGCGGCGCGGTCCCTGGCTCGGACCCAGGCTGAGCGGCGGGCCATCGCGCAGGGCATGGAGCGTCGCGCGCGCTATCCGGAGGCAGCCCGTTGGTTCGGCCGCATCGTCGCGTCCGGCGACAGCTCCGCCGGCGCCCTGCTCGCCTGGGGCGGCGCGTTGGAACAAGCGGGCGACCGTGCCGCGGCGCTGCGGGTTCTGGCGCTGGCGGAAAAGGCTCCCGGCGAGTCGGACGCGGCGACGGCCCGATACGCTCGCGCGCGGGCGACGCTGCGTCGCGGCCGCACCGCTGCAGGAGTCGCCGGACTCCTCTCCTTCTTACGCCGGCATCCCGGTCACCCGTCGGTTCCGCTCGCCTTGATGGCGGTCGCGGAGGCGCGGGCGCAAGCGGGCGCGCGCCGCGCGGCCGACAGTCTGTACCAACTCGTGGCACGGGACTGGTCCCAATCCCCTTCGGCCGCCGAGGCCCGCTTCCTGCTGGCCGGGCGGGCGCTGGCGCGGCGCGAGATGGAGCGGGCGCACTCACTGTATGCG
>JACPAP010000244.1 GCA_016180765.1 Gemmatimonadota bacterium | reverse complement strand
CACACGCACGACTTTCCGATCGCGCCCCACCAGCCGCACTTGCACCGTTGCGTTGCCATTTTGCGGTGTCACTCTGAGGGGACAGAAACCGCCGCCTCCGGGCTATCCGCGGGAGCTTAGGACCTTGGGCGACCACCTCCGCAAGCGGCGGCTCGACTTGGGGTTACGCCAGGACGACGTGGCGAGGAAGCTCGGCGTGAGCCTGGACACGATCCGGAACTGGGAAGTCGGGCGGGCCGCGCCAGCGCAATGGCAGTGGGCCGGGATCATACGCTTCCTCGGATACGCTCCGTTCTCGACGAAGGGGACGTAACAGCACCGGCTGAACGGGCGCCCCGTGAGCTTGCTCCGAGCGCGCCGCTACGATGATAGGAGATTGCCGAGGATCACTCGCCGCGCGTTGCGTCGTCTTCGAGGTCTTCCAGTGCCTTTTGAAACTCATCGGTGCTCGTGTGCGGTCCATCGAGGGGCGCACCGTTGTACACGACCAAGGAACTGAAAGGGAGCGGAAAGCGGTAGCGCCGCGGCCACTTCAGCATCAAGACGGGGCGGCAGCGCGACACCACCGGAACTACAAGGGCGTTAGTTGCCGCGGCGATCTCGGCCAGGCCGGGCTTCACCCGCCCATACGGCCCACCGGCATCGGGAAACAGCCCGATGTTGCAGCCCCTCTCTTGGATCAGGTCGATGATCTGGTCCTTCGGACGGATCGGCGATGTGCGCCGATAGATCCAGAGGTGGTATCCGAACCAGGCTCCCGTTCGCTGCAGCATGCGCGAGAGGATACCGTCGTGTCCGATGGCCGTCGGCCTCAACGGGTCAGGGACGTCTCGAAACGCCACCAAGGTGAGCGGCTCGTAAGCATGCCAGGAGTAGTAGATGATAGGCCGACGACTATCCCTGGCGCGTTGCGCGAGGACCTCGGTCGGAGGGTTCCAGCGGACCCGAGCAGTGCGCCAGCAGGGATACATCCAAGCCGCCAGCGCAACATTCGATGCGAAGGCGATGGGTTGCAGCAGAGGCTGATGGCACGCCGCCTCGAAGGGCACCTGGGCAAAGGAGACGCGGCCGCGCCGCGAGCGTTGTTGAGTGTGTCCGCCCGAATCCGTGGGTGTGGGCATGCCTCCGACCGTCGGTCGAACCGCCCTACTCGAGCGCGATCATGCGCTACGGCTGTCCAGCCGCTCGGCATCGGGATCGAGCCGCCGAAAGTGAGCAACTTTCACGCGCCGCCACCAGCGGGCCGCTCGACGCCGTACTTCTTGACCAGCGCGCGGAACCGGGGATCGGCCAAACTCCGGGCAATCGCGCTTTGCCCTTGCAAGAAACCGAGGTAGCCCCAGAAAACGTTGCGCCTCTGAAACCCCTCTTCCATGAGGGCCGACGCCCGATCTGTGTCACCCAGGACCCAGTATGCCACTGACCGGCTCCCTGGCTCGGCCCCAAGTGATTCCGCCTGGCGGAGGGCGTCCCAGGCCTCTGCGGTACGTCCGACCTGTGCGTAGGCCGAGGCAAGGAAGCAGAGGAGATGCGGACTCGGTTGCGGGCCACGTACCGCGGTTTGGTACGCCTCCACTGCTTTTTCGATCCGCCCCGCGGACTCGTGCACCCAGCCGAGCAGCCAATGGCCGCCTGCCAGGCCGGGCTCGACCTCGACCGCCACCTGGGCACAGCGGAGCGCCCCCTCGAGATCGCCGCACCACAACAGCGCGAGCCCCCCGACCGTGGTGACCAGCTGCGAGAACGGCTCCAACTCAATTGCCTTTGCCAGCCACTGCCGCGCCTCCTCCACCCGACCCAGAGCCCCCGCAAGCTGTGCCAACCACGCACAAGGCAGTGCGGTGTTCGGATCCAGCTCGTAAGCGCGGAGCAGCTCCCGCCGCGCCCGTCCGACGTTCCAACCGTAGTACGCTTCGGTGAGCCCCACCGCGTAGTGGGATTCGGCGATGGTGTCGTCGAGGGCCAGCGCTCGCTCGGCGGCCTCATTCGCCCTCGCGTGAGCCTCCGGCGCCGGCAAGTATTGGTACACACCCAGAACGCAGTACGCCTGTGCCAGCCCCGCGTAGGGATGTGGGAAGGCAGGATCCCTGGCGAGCGCCTGACTGAAGTATCCGATCCCCTTGTGCGGCTGCCTCCGCCAGAAGTAGTTGCCCTTGAGATACAGGTCGTACGCCTCGAGATCGCGCGTTCCACGCCCTGGGCCCTCGGATTTTGACAGGGCGACCCTGAGATGCCCTGCAATGGCGCCGGCGATCTCATCCTGGACCGCGAAGATGTCGTCCAGGTCGCGGTCGTACTTTTCCGACCACAAGTGATAGCCGTCGGATGCATTGACGAGTTGGGCGGTGATGCGCACCCGGTTCCCTGCCCTGCGCACGCTCCCCTCCAGCACCGTGGCGACGCCGAGCTTCCGGGCCAGCGTTGGAATGTCTAAGCCCTTGTCCTTGAACGCGAACGAGGACGATCGCGCAGCGACGCGCAGTCCACCGATTCGCGCGAGCACATTGATGATTTCCTCGGTGATCCCCTCGGAAAAGTACTCGTTCTCTGGGTCGGCGCTCATGCTGCTGAACGGCAGGACGGCCACGGACGGCGTTCCCGGCGCGGAGCGGCCCGGCCGCACGCCGGCGCCGATCGCATCGACCAGCGCGTCGCCGAACTCGGCGGCCGCCGAGTAGCGGTCCGCCGCGTCGGTGGCCAGGGCCCGCGCCAGCACGTCATCGAGACTGGCGGGCACCGCCGGCATGACGGCGGTGATGCGCGGCGCCGGCCTCGAGAGCCGCTGGGCGAGCATGGCCTGGGCGGTCGGCGCCGCGAAGGGCGGCTCGCTCGCCAGCATCTCGTACAGCACGCAGGCGAGGCTGTAGATGTCGCTGCGCTGGTCGACCGTCCGCTCGCCGAGCGACTGTTCGGGACTCATGTACGCCGGCGTCCCCATAACCATGCCCGTGTGCGTGATGGCCGTGCCGCCCGCGGCGTCCACGGCGCGGGCGATGCCGAAATCCGCGATCACGACGTGGCCGGCGGACAGCAGGATGTTCTCCGGCTTGATGTCGCGATGGACCACGCCACGCTCGTGCGCGTACGCCAGACCGTCCGCCACCTCCCGGGCGATGCGCACCGCCTCTTCCAAGGGGAGCCGCCCCTCCTTCGCCAGCCGATCGCGCAGCGACTCGCCCTCGACGAAGGGCATGGAACCGCTCCGGGCCGATGGCCGCCGCCAGCTCGGGCAGCAGCACCTTGAGGGCCACGCTGCGGCGGTGCCTCAGGTCCTCCGCCTGGTACACGGTGGCCATGCCGCCCCGGCCGACCTCCCGCTCCACGCGGTACCGGTCGGACAGGGCTTCGCGCAGTCGCTGAAGGGTGTCCATGGGAAACGGCTAAAGGTATGCCAACGGGCGGGGCTGGCTAGGAAGAACTGCCGCCGCTCAACGCTTGGCCGCCTCCGTGTCCCGCGTAGCGGCGACCTAGGACATGCTAGGCCGATGGCGCGCCCGCCAGCGCGCTTCCAACTTGTCGAGCGGCGAGAAGATCACGCAGCCCAGGACATAGCATCGGCGGAGCACGAGGTTGGGCAGGGCCACCAGCTCGTCACGTTACGCATCGGCGCACCGCGCGATATGTTCGCGCTGAAGGAGGGCGCCCCCCATGGAGTCCCGCATCTGGCACAAATTCTACGACTCGGGCGTTCCCCCCGACGTCGCCTTCGAGGACGTCGCGCTGCCGCAGTGGCTCGAGCGCGCCGCCCGGCACTATCCCGAACGGCCGGCCCTGCTGTTCGGCAACGGGCGGCTGAGCTATGGGGAACTCAAGGATCAGGTCGACCGCCTCGCCACCGCGCTCGCCCGGCTCGGCGTGCAACGCGAGACGCGCGTCGCCATCCAGCTGCCGAATCTGCCGCAGTTCGTGATCGCGTATTACGCGGTCCAGACGCTCGGCGCCGTGGCGGTTCCCACGAACCCCATCTACACGCCGCGGGAGATCGAATACCAGTGGAAGGATGCCGATTGCACCGTGGCAGTGCTCGCCGACTTTATCTACGCGCAGCGGGTTGCGGGGATCCGGGACCGGCTGCCGATCCGGCACTACCTCATCGCGTCCATTCCCGAATACCTCCGGTTTCCGCTCAACCTGCTGGCCCCGCTCAAGCTCAAGAGAGCAAAGCCGCAGCCCCTCATCGCGAAGGTCGAGCCCGGGCCGAACGTGCACCCCTTCCGGCGCCTGACCGAGCGCACGGAGCCGCGCCCACCCGCCGCCACCATCGGCATGGACGATCTCTCGACGCTGCTCTACACCGGCGGGACCACAGGCGTCTCCAAGGGCGTGATGCTCACCCACCGCAACCTGTCGTACAACGTGCAACAGCTGCGTGCGTGGTTCGCCCAGGAGCGCGAGGGCTCGGAAACGGTGCTCGGCGCGCTGCCGTTCTTCCACTCGTACGGTATCAGTGTGATGAACGTCTCGGTCCGGCTGGCGGCAGGGATCGCGTTGCTGCCCAACCCGCGCGACATCCCCAATGTGATCAAGGCAGTCATCCGCCACCGCGTCAGTTTCTTCCCCGCAGTTCCGGCCATGTATCAGGCCATCACGCAATACCCCGGCATCGAGCGGCTCGATCTGAGGAGCATCAGGATCTGCAACTCGGGGGCGGCGCCCCTCCCGGTGAAAGTGCTCCAGCGGTTCGAGCAGCTCACCGGCGCCAAGATTTCCGAGTCATTCGGTCTCACCGAGACGTCGCCGGCCACGCACTTCAATCCGCTGTACGGGGTCCGGAAAGTCGGGAGCGTTGGCGTGCCACTCCCCGGAACCGACCAGAAGGTGGTGGACGCGGAGGACGGTGTGACGGAGCGGCCCGCGGGCGAGGTGGGCGAGCTCCTGCTCCACGGTCCCCAGGTGATGTCGGGTTACTGGCAAAAGCCGGACGAGACGGCGAAGGTGCTGCGCGAAAGGTGGCTCTCCACCGGCGACCTCGCGAAGCTCGATGCCGACGGCTATTGCTTCATCGTGGGTCGCAAGAAGGACATGATCATTTGCAGCGGCTTCAAAGTGTATCCCGACGAAATCGACCGGGTGTTGATGGCCCACCCGGCCATTCTGGAAGCGGCGTCCATCGGGATTCCCGATCAGAAGCGCGGCGAAACCGTCAAGTCGTTCATCGTCCTGCGGCCGGGCCAGCGGCTCAGCGTGGACGAGGTGCTCGTGTATTGCCGCGAGCAGCTGGCCGCCTACAAAATGCCAACCGCCATCGAATTCCGGAGCGAGTTGCCCAAGAGCGGGGTGCTGAAGATCCTGCGCCGGGAGTTACGAGAGCAGGAACTGGCGAAGAGCAAGCAGACGGCATGAGGGGCGATGCGCACCGCCTCGTCCAGGGGGAGTCGCCCCTCTTTCGCGAGCCGGTCGCGCAGCGACTCGCCCTCGACGAAGGGCATCACGTAATACAGGCATCCCTGCGCCTCTTACGAATCGTAGAGGGGAAGGATGTGCGGATGCTGGAGTCGCGCGGCGATCCCGAAATCGTGAGGGAACCGCTCCGGGCCGATGGCCGCCGCCAGCTCGGGCAGCAGCACCTTGAGGGCCACGCTGCGGCGGTGCCTCAGGTCCTCCGCCTGCTACGGTGGCCATGCCGACTCGGCCGACCTCCCGTTCCACGCGATACCGGTCGGACAGGGCTTCGCGTAGCCGTTGAAGGGTGTCCATGATGGTGTTGCAAACGTACGCCAGCCGGCCGGGGTGGTTAGGAGCAGGCACCGCCTACGGTAAGCCAGGAATGGAGGAGTGATGACCCGATGGAGGCTACGGTACTGCACCTCTGGTAGCGATGCTTCACCAGGCTCACAGGCCGAAGGCGAGTCGGAGGCGTTCAGCGACCTGCTCCCGATCAGCCCTCCTCAGCCGGCCCAGCGCCCGGCCGATCAGGCTCTTTTCCACGGCAACGATATTGGAAATCCGGACCACACTAGGATGCCGGAGGCCGACGTGCTTCCAGCCAGCGATGCGGCAGTCGCCCGGGCCAGGCCGGCGGTAGTAGCGCGGCCGGCTGCTGACGGGGCAGATGACCAGGTCCGGCAGGGTGCGGTGAAAGGCGCTGGTGCTCACGATCAGCGCCGGTCGCCGTTTGGATCCCGTCTGGCTCGGAAACGGGACGTTGACGACCACGACCTGGCCGCGCTCATAGGTAGTCGTAGAGCGCATCGTCGTCATCCTCCCAGGCCCGGGCGAGACGGGCTCGGGCCAGCGCCCAGTCCAACTCTTCGAGGTCCCGCTCCGACAGGGGCTGGCTCAGGGCGTAGGGCGTCCCGTGATGCGTCACGACGATGGGCTCGCCGCGCTTTCGGGCTCGGGACAGGTAGTGCGACAGACGGTTCTTCACCTCCGCAACGCTGGCAAACCACATGCCGTGCTCCGCGGTAGAACTAGCCAGAACTATAGCCATTTCCGCAGACGGCCTCTAGCAGTACGCTTCGCGCACGTGACGCTACCCCACCGCCCGGTCGAGGCTCCGGTACTGCACTGCCTCGCTCACGTGGGCGGGCTCGATCGCGGCACTCCCCGCCAGATCCGCGATGGTCCGGGCGATCTTCAACACCCGGTGATATGCGCGAGCCGAGAGCTTGAGCCGCCCGATCGCCGTCTTGAGCAGGGCGTCCGCCGAGTCGCTCACCTTGCAGTGGGTCCGCAGATCTTTGGGCGTCATGTGGGCGTTGGCGAACACGCCGCGCCGCTTGGCAAAGCGCTCCAGCTGCACCTGCCGCGCCCGATTCACCCGCTCGCGAATCGCGGCACTCGGCTCGCCACTCCGCTCTACCGAAAGTTCCTGGTAGGGCACGGCGGGCACCTCGATGTGAATGTCAATGCGATCCAGCAACGGCCCCGAGAGGCGCGAGCGGTAGCGCTCCACATCCAACGGCCCGCACACGCACGACTTCCCGATCGCCCCCCAGAAGCCACACTTGCAGGGGTTCATGGCCGCCGCCAGCATGAACCTCGCCGGAAAGCACAGCGACGACGATGCCCGGGAGATGGTGACGAAGCCGTCTTCCAGCGGCTGCCGCAGGACCTCCAGCACGTTGTTCCGGAACTCCGGCAGCTCGTCGAGGAACAGCACCCCGCCCTGCGCCAGACTCACCTCCCCCGGCCGGGGGTAGGTCCCGCCCCCGATCATCCCGGCGTCGCAGATGGTGTGATGCGGCGCGCGGAACGGCCGGCTCGTGACCAGTGCCGCGCCGGGAGGCAGGGTCCCCGCCACGCTATGGATCTTGGTGGTCTCGAGCGCCTCTTCCAGGCTCAGGTCCGGCAGAATCGTGGGCAGGCGTCGCGCCAGCATCGTCTTGCCCGACCCCGGCGGCCCGATCATCAAGACGTTGTGGGCGCCGGCCGCCGCGATCTCCAGCGCACGCTTGGCGTGCTCTTGGCCGCGGACTTCGGAGAAATCCACCAGGTCCGATGCCCGATGCCCGAAGAGCCCGCGAGGATCAACCTCTGCGCGACGCAAGACGCGACCCTCACTGAAGAACGCCGCCACCTGGCCCAGCGACTCGGCGCCCAGGATCTCCAGACCGTCCACCACACCGGCCTCAGCCAGGTTCTGCACCGGGACGATCACGCCTCTCGCGCCGCCGTGCTTCGCCGCCAAGGCGATCGACAAGGCCCCGCGCACGGGGCGGACCCCGCCCTCCAGACCCAACTCGCCGACGATGACGTAGTCAGCGAGAGGCGGTTGGACGGATCGGCGGCTGGATGGTTCGCCGGTTGGACGGTTCGCCGGCTCGCGGAGGTCGGTCCAGCTCTCAGACCCTGAACCGCCTGGCCGCCGAACCGCGGACCCATCCCCCACCTGCCCCGTCGCCGCCAGGATCCCCAGCGCAATCGGCAGATCGAACGCCGAGCCGTCCTTCCGCACATCCGCCGGGGCGAGATTGATGGTAATGCGCTTCAGGGGGAACTCGAATGCGGAATTCGCGATGGCGGCACCTACCCGCTCGCGGCCTTCCTTCACCGCCCCCTGCGGTAACCCCACGGTCGCGAACGTGGGCAGACCATTGGCGATATCGGCTTCGACGTCCACCAGATAGGCGTCAATGCCGAGCACCGCCGCCGAGCGGATGCGCGCGAGCATGGGAACGACACTAAGGGGGAAGACGCCGTAAAGGGTAAGAAAAGCAACGCGGGCCGGAGCGTTTTGTTGCGCGCCGGCCCGTGGCGCCGCCGTCCCCGACCGGCGCTAGCTGCGGGGCGGGAACCGCGCCAGAATCTTCTGGGTCACTTCCTTCACGCGCTGCTCCATCCGCGACTGGTGGTTGATGACGCCCTCGATGTCGACCCGCCGGTAGCCCTGGGCCGCGAGTTCGCGTTCCACCGAGGCGCGGACCTGGGAGTCGAAGAACGGATTGTTGTCCAACCGGGGATCGCCCGTCGGCAGGGCGTCCCGCGGACCCCAGTCGTAAGTCTGGTAGCGCGAGAAGTCCGCGGCGGGGTGGATGTAGGAACTGACGCTCAAGGTGGCGCATGCGGCGAGCGCCGCACTCAGAGCGATGAATGGTAGTCGTCGGGCCATGCCGGCCTCCCTTCCTCTCTCTTCGACGCCGAAGCATCGCCGGTGCGAATGAACCGGAGAGCAGATCCGCGGTGAAGGGAGGCTTAACCTCGTCCTGCGTCCCGCCGGGTGACGCCTCCCGCCGCCGGGTGTTACCATTGCGCCCATGTCGTACGCCCTGATGAGCAGCGGCGGCAAGGATTCGACCCTGGCCCTCGACCGGGCGCGCCGCATAGGGCTCGAGGTCCGCTTTCTCGCCAACATCTACGACGGTTCCACCGGCCGAGTCCGGTTCCACGGCGTGCGCCACGAACTGATTGCCGCGCAGGCCGGGGCACTCGGGTTGGAGTGCGTCCAGGCGAGCGCGCAACCCGAGGAGTTCGAAGACGTCTTCCTCCGCGTCCTGGACGACCTCAAAGCGCGCGGATGCCAGGGGACGGTGTTCGGCAACATCCATCTCGAGGACGTGCGCGGGTGGTATGAGCGGCGGGTGCGGGCCCGAGGGTTCGAGCACGTCGAGCCGCTCTGGGGCGAGCCCGGGATCGAGTTGATCCACGAAGTGGTCGAGCGAGGCTACCGGGTCATGGTGGTCGGCGTGGACCTGAACCAGCCCGCCGCCGGTTTCCTGGGGCGCGAGTTGGACGCCGACCTGCTCACCGAGATCGGCATCACCGACGGTCTCGATGCCGCCGGCGAGCGCGGCGAGTATCACACCTTCGTGTACGACGGTCCCTCGTTCGCCTATCCCTTGCTCATCCAACCCGGCAGGCCGGTGGACTTCGACGGACACCGGTTTCTCGATCTCACGCTGGCCCCCCTGCACTGACGTTGTCCCAGAAGTGGCGCACCTTGCTGCTTCTCGCCCTGGCCGAGTCGCTGGCCATGGGCCTCTGGTTCTCGGCCTCTGCCGTGGCGCCGGCCCTGGTGCGGGACTGGTCGCTGACCCCCACGCAGGGCGCCTGGCTCACCATGGCGGTGCAGCTGGGGTTCGTCGCGGGGGCGCTGGCGAGCGCGCTGCTCAACCTGCCAGACCTGTGGCCGCCACGGTGGGTGGTCGCGTTCGGCGCGGTGGCCGGCGGGGTCCTCACGTCTCTGATCCCCGCGCTCGACGCGTCCTTCGCGGCCGCCGTCGCGCTCCGGACGGGGAGCGGGATGATGCTCGCGCTGGTGTATCCGGTCGGCATGAAGATCATGGCCACCTGGACCCGCGAGGACCGCGGCCTGGGGCTCGGGCTCCTGGTGGGCGCGCTTACCGTAGGCTCCGCCTCGCCGCACCTGATTCGTGCCCTCGGAGGATTCGCCGACTGGCGTCCGGTGCTGTACGTCGCGGCGGCGCTGGCCGCCCTCGGCGGGCTGGTCGCGTGGCGCTTCGGGGAGCTGGGGCCGTATCGCGCCGGCGTGCCGCCGTTCCAATGGCGCCACCTGACCAAGGCCTTGGGCCTCCGGCCGCTCCGGCTGGCCAACCTCGGCTATCTGGGGCACATGTGGGAGCTGTATGCCATGTGGACCTGGGTGCCGCTGTTTCTGCTCGACGCCTATGCGACCCCCGGAGCGGCCGCAGAGGCTGGAGGGGCCGCACGGGCGACCCGGCTCCTGGCTCCCGAGACAGCTGCGGCGTTCGTCGCGTTCGGCGTGATCGCCGCGGGAGGGCTCGGCAGCATCCTGGCCGGCCAACTGGCCGACCGTTGGGGGCGGACCCGCACCACGATGCTCAGCATGGTCATCAGCGGGTCGTGCGCGTTGGTGATCGGCTTCGTCGCGGAGGACCATCCCCTGCTGGCCACCGCCATCGCGCTGGTGTGGGGCTTCGCCGTGGTCGCCGACTCGGCCCAATTCTCCAGCAGCGTGAGCGAGCTGTCCCAGCCCGAGTACCTGGGCACCCAGCTCACTGCGCAAACCTCAATGGGCTTCCTGCTCACGCTGGTGTCTATCCAATTGGTCCCGGTGGTGCAGGAGGCAGCCGGCTGGGGATGGGCCTTCGCCGCGCTCGCCCCCGGGCCCGCCCTGGGCACCCTGGCGATGTGGTGGCTGTTGCGGTCGCCGGAGGCGGCGAAGCTGGCGGGCGGGAGGGGCTAGCGCTTCTCGATGACCGTGATCTTCCCCGCCTTATCGAAGCTCACGATGTTAAATGGTTCCTTTGGCCCATCCATCCCCGGCGAGCCCGAGGGCATCCCGGGCACCGAGATTCCGACGATGTCGGGCCGGTCCTTCAACATCCGCCGGATCGCGTCCGCCGGCACGTGGCCCACCACGACGTAGCCGTCAACCACCGCCGTGTGGCACGCCTGCGCCGCCCGCGGGACGCCGTACTGCGCTTCCACCGACGCGAGATCGTCGACATTCCGCTCCTGCACCTTGAACCACTGTCCCCGTAGGTAGCCTACCCACGCCGCGCAACACCCTCAGGTGGGCGCCTTGTAGACCGTCATCTCCGCCGGCTTCTCCTGGGGCTGCTGCGCCTGGCCGGCGCTGCCGGCGGCAAGGGCTCCCCCCGCCAGTAACCCGGCCGCGAGCACGATACCCAGAGGTGACACTTGCACGTTCGCTCCTGTCTGTTGGCGTTGGCCAAGTGTGAGACGTAAGACGTGAGAAGTAAGAAGGACAGCGCACAACCACTTGTCAACGTCTCACGTCTCACCTCTCACGTCTCAGGTCTCACATCTCACGTCTCACCGACGTTTCCCCGCCGCACCGCTTCGATGAAATCGGTATACGCCGGTTCGCCTCCCTGCGCCCGCACCTCCGCCGCGATCTGCCCCCGGTGATACGCCGAATGCAGGATGACGTGGGTGAGCACGTCGCCGACGGTATTGGTCCAGCGCTCGCCCTTGGTGTTGGTGTACCGCCTCTCCTCGCGCAACGCGGCCGAGGTGAGCTCGGCGAGGTACGCCCGCCACGCCGCCGCCATCTCGGTCGCCAACGTGTCGCTTCGGTCCAGCGTGAAGTCCGGCCACACCGGGAGGCTCTGGGGGCGGTTCAGAAGCCGGTCGTACCACAAGCGCTCGGTGGCGGCCACGTGCGCCATGAGCTGGCGGGCGCGCTCGCTCACCGGGCCTTGGCGCAGGGACCCGACCGTCGCCCGGTTAGCCCACGCGTGGTACCCGAAAAGGCGTCGGTAGAAGGGCAGCATGGAGTGGAATATCGCTCACCACTGCGTCGTCAGGGCCTCGACCTCCGGCGACAGCAGGCTCAAGGGATCGAACAGGATGCGGCCGAAGTAGGCGGTCCAGTGGAGATGAGGGCCCGTCACCCGGCCCGTGGCGCCTACCAGGCCGATCACTCGACCTGCCTCCACGGTGTCCCCCCCGGAGACCAGAATCCGGCTCAGGTGCATGTAGGACGTGAGGAGCCCATTGCCGTGGTCCAGGTAGACGGCGTTGCCCTGGTAGTAGAACCGCCCCGCGACGACCACCACGCTTCGGTTGGTGGCCCGCACCGGGGTTCCCGTGCTGCCGGCGAGATCCACGCCCAGGTGCCGGCTCTGCGCCGTGCGGTTGATTTCCCGGCGAGTACCGAAGGCTCCCGTGACCTCCAGGGGGAGCGGCTCGCCAAAGGGGCGGCGCCACAGCCTGGGGGTTCGCGCCGCGCGGGCCATCCCCGCGCGGATGGTGCGGCGTTCTTCCTCGAGGCGCTCCCGCAAGGAGTCCGGAGGGGTGACAAACTGCGCCGGCAAGCGCAGCCGTTCCGCAGCGAACACCGCGCCTTTCACCGGCGCCCGGGTGAACTGGTGGGTCGTATCGCCCCCGCTCCGAACCACACTCAGGGGAAGGGGAATCGTTTTCGCCGCGTTGACCGGAATCGCGCCCAGGGCGCGAAACCGGCCGTCGCGTCCGCGCTCGAACCGCAGCGGCTCGCCCGCCAGGGTGCCGGCCACTGCCACGACCGTGTCACCGCCCACGGCGGCGCCGGTATCGGGCCCGGCGACGATGATCGCAGCGGCTCCTGGCTGCAGCGAGTCCGGCGCCCATCCCACGGGCAGCGGCGGGGCGAGCCGGGCTCGCCGCGGATAGACCGCGCACACGGCTACCGCCGCCGTGCCGACCAGCAATGCGCCGAGGAGTCCGCGCCGCAGCGACCACGCCTGGGTCATGGGTGTAAGATACCGTCCTGTCAGGCCGCGGGGTGCGCTGTATCTTCCCTCATCACATGACCCCTCGGATCCTCCATCCCTTGGTGCCGCTCCAACGAGTCGCCGGCTCGGTTGGCGGGCGCCGGGCGCAGCCGGTTGGAACGGCACTGGCGATCGGAATCGGCCTGATGGCAGGGCTGGACCCTGGGGGGGCAACCGCGCAGCAGGCCTCCGCGGTAGCGCGGTTTCCCATCGCGACCTCGCCCATTGGGCTCACCGGAGACGCCCGCCCGCACCAATACCTCGGCGTGATCGGGCGGCGCGCCGCGTGGCTGGGCGAAGAAACCGGCGCCGCCGAGCTGTGGGCCCACCCGTTCAAGCTGGCGGACGGCTTCGAGCTGGCGTTCCGCATCCCGGATTACGTGGAGCCCATCCGCGGCGCGGACGTCGCCCGAACCGTAGAGGTCCGGCCGGAGCTCACCACCATCACCTACTCCCACGCCACGTTCACCGTGCGCCAGCACATCCTGGCGCCCCTTGGCGAGCCCGCGCTGCTGGTGCTGCTCGACGTCCAGGCGATCGGCCCGCTGGAGGTGATCGCGAGCTTCCGCATGGTGTTCCAGTACGCGTGGCCCGCGGCGTTCGGTGGGCAGTACACCTTCTGGGACGACCACCTCAAGGCGTTCGTCCTGTCGGAGAGCCGGCGCCAGCACCACGCCGTGCTCGGCGCGCCGTGGGCCACCACCGCCTCGAGTCACCCGGCGCATGCGCTGCCGGAGGCTCCCAACACCTTCGCCATCCCGGTGGACACCGCCCGCGCGGCGCGCGAGTTCGTCCCTATCGCCACCGTGGGCGGCACGCTGCCGCGCGACACCGCCCTGGCGCTTTACCGCCGCGTGATCGCCAACGCCGAGGCCCGGTACCGGGAGCGCCGGGCCTACGACAGCACGCTGCTGGCTGAGACCGTCGCCCTCGAGACCCCGGACCCGCAGCTCAACCTCGCCTTCCAGTGGTCCAAGATCGACCTCGACGAGCAGCTGGTCTGCAATCCGGACCTGGGATGCGGGCTGGTGGCGGGCTGGGGCCCCTCAGGGAAGAGCACCCGACCGGGCTTCGGGTGGTTCTTCGGCGGCGACGCCGCGATCAACTCGTTCGCGATGGACGCGACCGGCCAGTGGGCGCCGGTGGCCCAGGGGCTCCGCTTCCTGGCGACGTACCAGCGCGCCGACGGCAAGATCACGCACGAGATCTCCCAGGCCGCATCCAGGATCCCGTGGTTCACCGACTTCCCCTATGCCTACTACCACGCGGACACCACGCCCTTCTGGCTGGTCGCCCTGTGGCGCTACTGGAAGGCCAGCGGCGACAGCGCGCTGCTGCGGGAGCTATGGCCCGCGGCGCAGCAGGCCTATGCCTGGTGCCTCACCACCGAGACGGACGGGGACGGCATCATCGAGAACACCACGGGCGGCCTGGGGGCCATTGAAGTCGGGGCGTTGGGCGAGAACATCCATCAGGACGTGTATCTGGCCGGCGTGTGGATCGAGTCGCTCCGGGCCATGACGGAGATGGCCCGGGCCATGAAGGACGATGCCGCCGCGCGCGAAGCGTCGGCCCTGCGGGAGAAGGCGCTCCGGACGTTGAACCAGCGTTACTGGCGCGAGGCCGAGGGCTACTACGCGTTCGGCATCCTGCGCTCCGGGCGCACCAACGACAACCTCACCATGTGGCCCGCCACCGCGCAGGCGTTCGGCTTGCTGCGCCCCGACCGCGCCGAGCGGATGATGGCGCGGCTGGCGAGCGATGCCATCTCGACCGACTGGGGAGCGCGGCCGCTGTCGAGCGGGAGCCCGCTGTACGACCCGATGCACTACAACAACGGCGCGGTCTGGCCGTTGGTCACCGGGTTCGTGAGCTGGGGCCAGTATAACGCACGCCGACCCTGGTCTGGCTATCCGCTGATTCACGCGCTCGCGCAGATGACGTTCGACTGGGCCCGCGGACGCCATCCTGAGCTGTTATCCGGCGCGTTCTACCGCCCTCTGGACACGGCGGTGCCCCACCAGTTCTTCGCCACCTCCATGCTGGTCTCGCCGGTGATGTACGGTCTGCTCGGCTGGGAACCGGACGCACCGGCCGGGCGGGCTCGGCTGGCGCCGCAGCTTCCCCCCGGCTGGGATCGGGCCACGGTACGCCACCTGCGCGTCGGCCCATCCGATCTGACCGTTCAGTTCGAGCGGGGCTCCGGGCGGGCCACGACCACCATCAGCGCCAGCGCGCCGCTCAACCTGGAGTTCGCGCCGTCGGTCCCCGCGGGCGCGCGCCAGGTACGCGTCACGTTGGACGGGAGACCGCTCGAAGCGGGCCAGGAGCGCGGACTTCACGACCAGCGGGTGCAGGCGACGATCCGGGTCGGCGCCCAGCCGCAGAAGTTCGAGGTGACCTGGACCGGAGGCCTCGAAGTCGAGCCGCCCCGTGTCACGTTGAGCCCCGGTCAGGCCTCCCACGGTGTCCGGGTGCTCGATTTCCATGCGTCCGCGGGCGGGTGGACCCTCTTAGTGGAGGGGTTGGCCGCGCGGCGGTACCCGCTCGCGCTGGTTGGCGAGCGCCTCGGGCGCGTCGAGGGTGCCGAGGTCATGCACCGGCAGGGGGAGATGACCACCATCGCGGTGGTCCTACCCGCCGGGTCCGGGCGCCAAACCCGGACGGTCCAACTGGCCCCGGTATCCGCGGCGGGGGAATCGCGCTGATGGAGCTCAAGCGTCTGCTGGCGCTGGCGCGGGGCGACGAGGTCGCCGACCTCCTGCTCAAGAACGCCCAGATGATCAACGTCTTCTCCAGCGAGGTGCATGCCGCGGACGTGGCGGTCGCGGGCGGCGCGATCGTGGGTCTGGGCAAGGATTACGCGGCGCGCGAGACCGTGGATCTCGACGGCCGGTTCGTGGCTCCCGGCTTCATTGACGCACACGTCCACATCGAAAGCTCCATGGTGACGCCGCGGGAGTTCGCGCGGGCGGTGGTGCCCTGCGGGGTCACCACCGTGGTCACGGATCCGCACGAGATCGCGAACGTCTGCGGTCTGGAGGGCATTCGCTTCATGTTGGCCGACGCCCACGGGGTGCCGTTCACCATGCTGGTGAACGCATCGTCCTGCGTGCCCGCGACGCACATGGAGACCTCCGGCGCTTCCCTCTCGGCGGACGACCTCGCCACCCTGAAGCCGCTGCCCGGCGTGCTGGGGTTGGCCGAGGTCATGAACTTCCCGGGCGTGGTGCACGGGGACGACGCCGTGCTGGCCAAGCTCAGCGCCTTCGCCGATCGCGTCCGCGACGGGCACGCCCCGGGCCTGACGGGCCAGCCCCTCAACGCCTACGCCGCCACCGGCATCAGCTCCGACCACGAGTGCACGACCATCGAGGAGGCCCGCGAGAAACTGCGCCTGGGCATGACCATCTTCGTGCGCGAGGCCACCAACGCCCGGAACCTCAGGACGCTCATTCCGCTGATCACCGCGGAGACCGAGCGCCGGTGCTGCTTCTGCACCGACGACCGCCAGCCGGCGGACCTGCTGGATGAGGGCTCCATTGACCATCTGATCCGCTTGGGCATAGCCGAGGGACTGCACCCCGTCACCGCCATCCGGATGGGCACGCTGAACCCGGCGGAGCATTTCCGCCTGCATGACCGAGGGGCCATTGCGCCGGGGCGGCGGGCGGATCTCGTGGTGTTCACCGATCTCCAGTCGCCCCGTGCGGAGCGCGTGTACGTGAGCGGGCAGCTCGTCGCGGAGAACGGCCGCCTGGTACCCGCCGCGGCTCCTGCCCCTTCTGCCGCCCCCGCGGCCGTGCGCCACACCGTGCATGTGGACTTGGCGAAGATCGACCTCGCCGTTCCCGCCACGGGCCGCCGCATCCGGGTCATCGGCGCCATCGAGAACCAGCTGATCACCAACCATCTCGTCATGGAGGCCGCGCGCGACGACGGTCGCCTGGTGGCCGACCCCAGGCGCGACCTGCTCAAGATGGTCGTGATCGAGCGGCACCGAGGCACCGGCAACGTGGGCAAGGGGTTCGTGACCGGCGTCGGCCTCCAGCGCGGCGCCCTGGCGGGAACCGTGGCCCACGATCACCACAACCTGGTGGTGATCGGCGCCGACGACCGCTCCATGCTCGCGGCGGCCCGGGCCGTGGCCCAGGCCGGCGGCGGGCAGGCCGCGGCGGACGGGGATACGGTGCTGGCGTTATTGCCGCTCCCGATTGCGGGCCTGATGTCGGATCAATCCATTGAGCGGGTACGGGGGCGCATGGACCAGTTTCTGGGCGCGGCCCGGCAGCTGGGCTCGACGCTCCACGATCCCTTCATGGCGATGAGCTTCCTGGCGCTCGAGGTGATCCCCAAGCTCAAGTTGACGGACCTGGGACTGGTGGACGTCGAGAAGTTCGAGCTGGTTCCCCTGGTGCTGAAGGACTGAGGTCGCATGGCCGATAACCCTTTGGAAGTACTGATCCCCTCCGACGCCATCGAGCGGAAGGTCACCGAGCTGGGCGAACGCATCTCCAAGGACTACGCCGCACGAACGCCGTTGCTGCTGGTCGGCGTGCTCAAGGGCTCGTTCATCTTCCTGGCGGACCTGTCACGCCGGATCTCGATCCCGCACGCGGTGGATTTCATCGCGTTATGGAGCTACGGCAACGCCACCAAGTCCACTTATGGAGCTACGGCAACGCCACCAAGTCCACCGGCGAAGTGCGCCTGATCATGGATCTCCGGCAAGCGATCGCGGGCAAGCATGTGCTGATCGTCGAGGACATCGTGGACACGGGGCACACGCTCGCCTACCTCACGCACATCCTGGGTGCCCGCCAACCGGCCTCGCTCGAGACCTGCGCCCTGGTGCACAAGCCGTCGCGTCGAGAGGTCGACGTGCGGCTCAATTACGTGGGGTTTGAGATCCCGGACCTACGTCGAGCCCCCCGGGGCAGCCGGGGAAATGGGAAAAGGGAAAGGGGAACGGCCCTCCGGCTGACCGCTCACGTTTCCCGTTTTCCTTTTCCCGTTTCCCGGCCGGCGCGGCGCTCAGGTCCCAGTGAGGAGTCGTCAGTGATCAGGCGCGACGCCCCGTCCGCCAGCCTGCTCTCCCAGCTCCCCTGGTTGCTGGACGCGAACTCGTGGGCGTTGGCGCTGGCGCCGGATGCCGACACGCCCCACCGGGACGCCGGGGTCTGGCCGCTCGGCAATGGTAAGGTCTTTGCCCACGCCGGCGCCGCCACCCCGCTCAATCGTCTCTGCGACATCGTCGGCCCGCGCTATGGCTTCCCGTCGTTCGGCGACTGCTGGCTGGAGCTGAGCTCGGAGCGCAAGAGCGTCGCCCTGCCGCACCAGGCGATCTGGCGGGCGCGGGAATCCGGCGTGCTGGTCACTCACGCTCACGACCGCGCGGTCTGGCTGGTGACCCTCGACTACGCCCCGCCCGGGCACAGCGTGGTGTTACGAGTGGTCGAGATCTGGCGAGGAGACCGCTTGGGGGCAGACGCGCGGCTGGTCGCTCACCTGCCCCGCGGCGAGCTGCACGAGGATCGCCGGCGCTCCTTGCGCGTGACCGGCGACCACGGGGTGCTGATCCTGAGCGCGCTGGCACCCGGACGCCTGGCCTCGCCCGGGCGCATCGACATCCCGATCGGCGATGTGCCCGCGAGCGGCGGCGTCCAGCGGGTGGTGCTGGTGCTCGCCGCCGGTCCGGATGAGGAGCGGGCGTTCGGCGCGCTGCCGCAGCTGCTCCATCCCGTCACCCTGCTGGAGCAGACGCGGGGATTCTGGCATGCGTGGCTGCGCCGCACGCGCACGCCCGATCTCTGGCCCCAGAACTTCCCCGGCCCCACCAGCACCACGCGATCCGTGTCGGACCTCATCGAATCCGCCAAGCTCGCGCTCAAGATGCAGCAGGCCGACCCCGGGGGTGGGTTGGCGGCCATGGTTCATCGGGCGCCCCTGAGCGCGCGCGCGGCGTTGGGGTCGGTGCGGGCGTTCCTCGCCATCGGCGCCCGGGAGGAAACCCTGGACCATCTCGAGTACCAGTTTCGCGGCGCCACCGTCTTGGGCCGGATCCCGGAGGCCACGCCGCCGGACCTGGACACCGCCGGCGCGGGAGAGTCCGGCGACTGGTCCAAGCAGCCGACGCCCCACCCCGACACGGCGGCCTCGGTGGTCCTGCAGCACCGCTGGTGGCTCGAGGCCGGCGGAGACATCGAGGTGGTGCGTCGCCACTGGAGCTACCTGCGGCGGTGTGCCACCGGTCACCACCTCACGCCGGAGGGATTGGTCGCGGCGCACCAGAGCGCGGCGCACCCCTGCGCCATCCTCGCCGCGCTGTTCCCCGACCGCTGCGGTTGGCCCAACGATCTCGTGGCCCAGCCGCCCGCCACCGTGAGCGGGCCATGGCTGCTCGACACGATGGCGGGCTACGTCGCCGCCCAGGAAGCGATGGCGTGGATGGCCGAACGGGCCGGGCACGGGGACGAAGCGACGGGCTATGCCGGCGAGGCCGGGCGGGTTCGGACCGCGCTCGAGCGCTGGTTCTGGATGGGGGAGCTTGGGGCGTACGCGCCGGCAGTGTACCCGTTGAGCGGCGCCCCTCACCCGGCGCCGTGCGCGCCGGTCAACCTGCTGCCGCTGTGGCTGGGGTATCAGCGGGCGGACGACGAGCGAGCCCGCCGCAACGTCGAGGCCGTGGTGGACCTGGTGGGGTTCCGCGGGAGTACCCCCGACTGCGAGCACGCTCTCACCACCGCCGCCGCACACCTGGCGTGGGACCTGACCACACTGGGCTCGGAGCTCGCGCCGTTAGCCCTCGCGAACCTCGCGTCGTTGACGTCCGCCGCGGGCGCCTGGCCCGATCAGGTCGGTCCCGGCACCACCTCGGCGGCGCTCGATCCAGGGGACCTGGGCACGGCGCTGGACGCGATCTACCGCTACTTCACCGCGCGCCACCCCGCCGGCGAGCCCACCCACGAATTGCGGGGCGTCTCGCGCGACGGCAAAACCTTCGGTCCGGGGCCGGTGCGGCCGTTCCGGATGCGCCTGCCCCGCGAACCTGGCGGTCTCGTGGTGGTGACCGCCGACCCGGCGGACCTCGAGCGGGCCCGCCGCGCCGCCGGCGTCCGCCGCACCGAACGCCTGACCGTGATCGAGCCCGGCCTCCCGTTCGGGCCGGACTTCCTGACCCAGCTGCTGTTCGACCCAGCCAGCGGACGCCGTCGCGTCAAGGCGCTGATCCTGGGTCAGAGCGCGCTCGCGGGCGACCGACGCTCTATGAAGCCGGCCGCGTTCTGGCAGCTGCCGGACGTCACCCGCGCCCTGGAGCGCTTCCAGGCCGAGGGCGGCCGTCTAGTTCGTCCCGGCTGACCTGAGCGCGGCGCGGAGCACGCGACCGTCCAGCCGCTCGGTGGGCGATACGCCGAGCACGGCGGCCAGGGTCGGCGCCATATCCACCACGCGCGCCAACTCGCGGTACGCGCCCGGCCTGAACGGCGCGCCGTAGAACACCACGGGCACCTGCGCGTCGTCGTTGTGCGGACTGCCGTGCATCGCGATCCCGTAGTCGCCCCAGACGTAATGCTCCTTGAGCGTCACCACGACTTCGACCGGCAGATCCGGCGGGATCATGTGGTACCAGCGCCGCGCGATGACGTCGCGCGTGGTGTCCCGCTGTGCCAGCGTGCGTACCGGATCCACCCGCAGCACGCCGGCGTCCGCCCGGGCGGCGGTGACGAACTCCCGAACCACGAAATCGGCCGACACGCCGGCGCGGGACAAGCCCGCCCGATCCACCCAGAGCACGCCGTCCTCCCACACCCAGGCACTGGAGTCCACGCCGCGCGCCAGCACCATGGCCTCCAGGGTCTTGGCGGCGCCCGAAAGGTCCACGTAGCCCGCCGGCCGGCCGGTCCTGGCGGAGTACACCTGGGGGAACGACGTGACACCGTGGTCACCCGTGAGCGCCACGATCACGCCGGCCGAATCCCGCAGCTGGAACAGTCGATCGAAGAACCCGCCCAGCATCCGATCCAGCCGCAGCACCATGTCGTGCACTTCGCGCGACTCCGGACCGAACCCGTGGCCCACGGCGTCCAGGGTCGACAGCGAGATCGCCAGCAGATCCACGGCCGGCCCCCGGCCCAGGTCGAGTCGCTCCAGCCCCTCCAGCGCGAAGTCCAGCGTGAGCTGATCCATCCACGGGTAATTGCCCAGGACGCGGACCGCGGTGGCGGTGTCTGCGGGTGCCAGGTGTGGGAAGGCGATGCCGCGCCCCCCGTCTTCGGTGACGACCGAATCCGGCTCGGGGTACGCCGACGCCGGCAACAGCAGCGTCCAACTCTTCCCCGCATACTGGTGCGGCAACCGGCGCGCGTTGAACTGCCTCACCCAGGTGGGCAGCGTGTCGGCGTAGTACCTGCTGGTGGTGAACCGGCCGTCGGATGCGTACCAGTACGCCTGCTGCGGCGCCCGCCCCAGCGGGAGAATCGCCCCACGATCCTTGCGCGACACGGAGAGGGCGCGGGACCGCGGGTCCTTGGCCCGCATCCAATCGATCAGCGTGCTTCCCCGGAACCGGAACGGGGAGGCCGGGGCGCCGCCGCCGCCGATCACCGGCGACTGGGGATCGAGCACGCCCAGGCGGTTCGACATGATGCCGGTGCTCCGCGGGAACCGGCCCGACGTCCCGGTCGCATGCCCGGGCGCGGTCTCGGTGATGGCGTAATCCAGGGAGCCGTTGGCAAACACCGCGCCGCCGTTCCTGAGGCGCGCCAGGCCGCCGACGAATTGGGCGCCGAAGCGATCCAGGTAGTCGCCGCGCATCTGGTCCACCGTGATGAAGACGACCAGCGTGGTGCGCGCCGGCGGAGCCTGCGCGGAGACCCCCGGCGGCAGGAACGGCAGGAGCCCCAGAAGCTGCAGCAGCCCGGGCCAGCGGCGGCGACCGGTCATCGGGCACCCGCCATCATCGCGTCGCGGGCCGCCTTGAATTCCGTGCCGGCTCGCCAGTTGGGGAAGGTCGCCTCGTTCGCCAGACGGTACCCCACCCGGAAGAAGAGACGCAGGTCGTCCACCGCGCCGCTCAGGTCCCAGGCCGGATCGTACTCGTCAGCCGGTTTGTGATAGCGTTGCGCCGTGTACTCGTCGCGCTGCTGGCGGGCCCAGGACTCGCCGTGTTGCACGCTGTTGGTCCCGGCGTCGGGATCGAGCGCGGGCACCCCCACCTTGGCCAGGCTGAAGTGATCCGAACGGAAGTAGAACCCCTTCTCGGGCTCGGGGTCGGGCCGCACCGCGCGATTCTGGGTCTTCGCCGCCTGGACCACGTAGTCATCCAGCTCCGAGTTGCCGTATCCGATCACCGTGATGTCGCGCATGGGCCCGAAGCTGTTCAATCCGTCCAGGTTGATCGCCGCCACGGTCTGGTTGAGCGGGTACACCGGGTGGGTCGCGTAATACTGCGATCCCAGGAGACCCTGCTCTTCCGCGGTCACGGCGAGGAAGAGGACGGAGCGGGCCGGATTCCGGTCCAGCGCCGCGAAGGCCTTGGCCAGCTCGAGCAGCCCCGCGACACCCGAGGCGTTGTCCAGCGCCCCGTTGTAGATCTGATCGCCTTCCAGGGTGGTATCCCGCCCCAGATGGTCCCAGTGCGCCATATAGATCACGTACTGGTCCGCCCGGGTGGTGCCGGGAAGCACGGCCAGCACGTTCCGCGATGACGAACGGCGCAGGGTATTGCGCACCGTGAGGGAGGCCCGGAGCCCCAGGGGCACCGCCTTGAACCCTCGCTGCGAGGCGCGGGCCTTGAGCGAGTCGTAATCCAGGCCGGCATCGCGGAAGATCTGTCGAGCTGCGTCGGCCGTCATCCACCCCTCCACCGCCGCGCGCGACACGTCGGTATCCGCGCTTTCCAGCGCGAAGCGGGCGCCGGACCAGCTGCCGGTGACGACCTCCCAGGGGTAGCCGGCCGGCTCGGTCTCGTGCACGACCAGGACGCCCGCCGCCCCCTGTCGCGCCGCCTCCTCGTACTTGTAGGTCCAGCGCCCGTAGTAGGTCATCGTATGACCCTTGAACAGGGTCGTGTCGCCCGTGGCGAACCCGGGGTCGTTGACCAGGACGACGATCGTCTTCCCCTTGACGTCCGTGCCGGCGAAGTCGTTCCACCCGTACTCCGGCGCCACGATGCCATAGCCCGCGAACACCAGTTCCGAGTTCTGAAGCCCGGCCCGCTCCACCACCCGCGACGTGAACCCGACGAATTGATCACCGTACCTGAGGTTGGTGACCTTCCCCCGCCCTTGCACGGCGAGCGTCATGTTACGGTCGGCGGCGATCGAGACCAGCGGCACCTGCTGGACGTAGTCTTCGCCGCTGCCCGAGCGGAGCCCGAGCTGCCGGAATTGATCCACCAGATACCTGACCGTCTTCTCCTCCCCCGCGGACGAGGGGGCTCGCCCTTCCATGCTGTCCGCGGCCAGCACCTGAATCTTCTGCGCCAGACCCGCCACGTTGATCGCATTCAGGCCCCGCTGGATCTGGGCGTTCTCCACTCGGCAACCAAGACTCAGCGCGACCGCGAGTAGCATGCTGTATGTGTGACCATGGTCCATGGTGTTCCTCCGGGTGCACGAGACGGGGCGGACCTGGGTTCACCCCTTACCTCTCACGTCTCACGTCTCACCGTCGTTCACAGCGCCGACAGCGCCGCGGCTGCTCTTCGCACCCGCGCCGCCATCCGGTGGACCGCGGCCGCCACCCTTGCCGCCTGCGCTTGCGCCTCGGCGGCGTCCCGCAGTTCCACCGCTTCCCGAATGCCCGGCATGGTTTTCACCCCGTAACCGGTGTAGTAGCCGGGCGCGTAAATCGTGTGCCGAAACCACTCCCGCCGCGGCAGCCCCGCGGCGTCCGCCAGATCCCGTTCGGCCAGGTAGACATCCTGATTAATGGCGCTGAGCAGGCGGCGCTTGGCCGCTACGCCCAAGCCGCCCTGGCTCATCGCCCCCTCGAGGGCCGCGTCGAACTGCCGTCCGGCCTCGGCCAACGCCTGGATCGCGGATCGCACGGCCGCCAGGTCCAGTACCCCTGAGCCCAACGTCCGATCCGCCAGCGAGTCAATCTCCGCGGCGTACCGCGCATAGGTATCCGCCGCATCGGCGAACCGGAAGGGTAATACAGGCGCCTCCGCCAGGCGGAGCAGTGCCAGTCCCACCGCCTCCGCCTGGGCCTTTCCATACAGGTACCCCGGATCCAGGAAGCGGTTGAAGAAATCGTAGCTGTCGTAAATCGAGTGGTAGATGCCCGCGTTCGCGTCGCCGCCGAATCCCATGTTGAACGAGGCGATCCCAAGGTGATCGATGAACGCGGTGTAATCCGACCCCGAGCCGAGGGCCTCAATCTGGTAGCCCCGGGCTCGCAGCGAGTCGCGCGCGGTTCGGGCGCGCTTCAGGCCCGCCGCTGACAGCTCGTCCAGCGCGCTCTTCCCGCTCCTGGGATCGCGGGCGTCGCGCGTCACCTCGCGCAGGAAGGTCTCCAGCGAGTGCGACCCTGCGGCGCCGAGCCATCCCTTGCTGTAGGAATCCGTGTTGAGGTACGCCACGGTCTTGGATCGCAGCTCCTCGGCGTGCGCCTCGGCCCATTCGGTGGACCCCAGCAGGCCCCACTCTTCGCCGTCCCACAGCGCGAAGACCAGCGTGCGCTGCGGTCGCCATCCGGTCTTCAGCAGCTCGGCGAACGCCCGCGCGGTTTCCATGGTGGTGATCGCGGTCGAGGTCGGGTCCTGGGCGCCGTTCACCCAGGCGTCGTGGTGGCTGCCCTGGATGATCCACTGGTCGGGGTACGTGGCGCCCGGAATGCGGGCGATCACGTTGTACAGCGACCGCACCTGCCAGTCGAACCGGAGTGCCACCCGCACTTTGGCCGGCCCGGGACCCACATGGTAGGTCGTCGGGAGACTCCCTTTCCATTCGTCGGGCGCCACCGGTCCCGCGATGGCTTTGAGCAACGGCAGCGCGTCGCCGTACGAGAGGGGCAGCACCGGGATCTTCATCAGCGTCTTGGCATCGCCGCGGTCCAGCATCCGTCCGCCGCGGACGTGGCCCCACCCCGGGGTGAGCGGATCGCCCGGGTAGAGGGGCATGTCCATCACGCTGCCCCGCTGCACGCCGTGCTCCGGGCGCATCGGGCCCTTGGGATAGACGTCGTCCACGTAGTAGCCGTCGTCGGCCGGGTCGGAGTAGATGAGGCAGGCGACGGCGCCGTGCTCGGCCGCGGCCCTCGCCTTGATGCCCCGCCAACTGCGGCCGTACTTGGCGATCACGATCTTGCCCTTCAGGTCCACGCCCAGCTGGGCGAGCCGCTGGTAATCTTCCGGGATGCCGTAGTTGACGAACACCAGCTCGCCGGTCACGTCACCGTCGGCGGCGTAGGCGTTGAAGGTGGGCAGCTGATCCCGGTCGCCGGAGTCCTTATCCTCTGCCAGCGCCGGCTCCTTGAGCTGGGCGGTATAGCGCTCGGGCTCCAGCAGCTCGACCTGCCGTTCCAGGGGGAACGGCATGAGGGCCTGGAGCTCCTCGATCCGGGCGTCCAGCCCCCACTCCCGGAACCGTGCCAGGGCGTACTCGGCCACGGCCTTGGAGCCGGCGGAGCCTGCGTGATGCGGCTCCTCGGTCATCACCAGGTGGTATTGGCGGAGCCGGGCGGTGTCGGGAGTGTCGCGAATCACCGATTCGAGTTTGGCGAGGCCGGGGAGGGCGTCGGCGGGGAAGCCGCGGACGGGGGACTGAGCCTTGAGGGCAACCGGGCCCAGCAGGGCGCAGAACGTGACGGCCAGCCGTACCATGTGAGCGTGCATGCAGGAGCCTCGGAATTACGAGAAGTGCGCCTTGGAGCTAACGGGAAGACTCAGAAAATCAAGGCTGGGCTTCGAGCTCCGCCAACATCCGCTCGATGTAGGGCAGTGCATCGCGGGGGTGCGAGGACAGGTCCAGCTGGAAACCTCCAGCCTCGGATAGCCGCTCCACAACCCGATCCAGCCGATCGGCGAACCGATCGAAGCCCGGCTCCAAGCCACCGCGCAACGCCGCCGCGACGGTGGGCGGGTCCACGCGCCGCAGACCGGGCGCAGCGCCCGCACGACGGAGCAGGCAAACGGCGGTACGTTCGGCAACCGGCGCCGACGGTTCGGCTTCGACCAGCGCCACGAGGAGCTTCTCCTCGCCGTCCGGACCGGCCACGGGCGCCAGGTCGGTCAGTTCGGCGAACCAGCGACGCGCCTCGACCGGGACGCGCAACGCGCGCCCGGCGCCCCACACGCGGAAGCGCGGCTCCATCTGCACGTAGACCACGTCATCGGCGGAGACCCGGCAGCCGCTCCGCAGGGCGGCGTAAGCCAGGGTGCTTTTCCCCGTACCACTAGCCGCGGCCAGCAGTACGGCGACACGATGTCGCCCCACCAGCGCCGCGTGAATGGGGACGCGATCGTCGGCGGTGACGAGCAGAAGAACCACCGGATCCAGTATCGCCTCGGCCAGCCGATCCGGCGTGGCGATCAGGGAGGGCGCGGCGTAGATGATGCCGTCGGCCCGGGCGGCGTCGGCCAACGCGACGCTGCCTGGCGCGTGAATCACGAGCCGGTCGTTATCGGGCATGCGGGAAACCACGGGGGCGCCGCTCGGCTCGGCCAGCGTCCCCGAGTGCGCAATGAGGCGCACCTGCACCCGCCGAGACGACACGAGGTCCGCCGGCAGCGCGCGCCATCGCGCATAGGTCGCGCCCTGCCGCGAAGTCGAATGCCGTGCTCATGTCGTCGTGCCGCCGGCAAGCGCGTGGTAGAGGCCCATGACGCGGGTGGCGGTCCAGTCGGCGTCTAGCCGCACGGCGCGCGCCTGAGCCGCCGTCGCAATTTCCAGCCGCCGTGGCTCGTCCGCCAGGAGCGCGAGGGCCCCCCGAGCCAACGCCCGCCAATCCTCAACCGGAACCGCCACGGCGGCGTCCGGCGCCCAGTCGTGGATGTGCCCCACCGCAGTTCCCACGGTGGGGACGCCAGCCACCGCGGCCTCCAGCATGGCGATCGGATCGGCTTCGTGCCGGGAGGACACCAGCAGAAGGTCCGCCTGCTCCACCAGCGGTCGCAACGCTCGGTGCGGTAGAAAGCCGCAGAAGCGCACGCGGTCGTCGAGGCCGCAGCTCGATGCGAAGCGCTGGATTTCCCCACCCAGCGTGTCGGCGCCGACGAGGTCCAGGCGAAACGCGAGCCCCGCCTCCTTGAGAGCGCGGGCCGCCCGCAGGAGGGTCAGGTGGTCTTTAATTCGGTTCAAGCTCCCCACGTGGAGCAGGCTCGCCGCCGCTCCGGGGGAGCGAGGCCTGGGTGGCCGGGCGGGCCACCGATCCAGGGCCACTCCGAATGGCACGCAGTCGGCCGCGATGCCCATGGCAGCCGCGGCGGCGCGCATGAATTCGCTGGGGACCGTCACGCGACCGGCGGCCCGCGTCGCCCAACGCAGCTTCATGCGCCCGCGCCGCGACCGTAGCAATCCAAAGCCCACTTCTGGAATGCCTGCGAGGTCCCCGCCCGTAAGATGCAGCAGCACGCGCCGGCGCAGCAGCCAGCCCGCAGCGGCTGCGATGAGCCCTTGGTCAACCCATACCGCGTGCAACAAGTCGAACGGCCCGCGTCGGTGCTCGCGGACGACGGCCCTCACGGTTCGGGCCCGCCGCGCGCGCCCCCCGATGTTGTGCACTGTGGCGCCCAGCAAGGCGTACGCTGTGGGATGGGGTTCTTGGTGAAGCGCGAAGACGTGGAGCTCCGCTCGGGCAGCTACCCGCTCGATCAGCCATAACAGGCAGGGGATCACGCGGAACTCGCCGCTGCGGTCCACCCCCCCGGGGATGATGAGACCGACCTTCATCGGGCGGCGAGGATCGACTCGTAAGCGGCCCGAAGCTCGGCCGCAACGACGCGGAATGAGAGCGCGCGATCGAAGTGCGAGCGTGCCTGTTGACGCAGGCTCACCCGATCGCGGGAGGACCATTCCACCATTGCGCGCGCCATTTGAACCGCGTCACCCGGCGGTACGAGCGCTCCAACCTTCCCGCCACCGGTGATCCGGCGGAACGAGGGTATGTCCGTCACCAGTGGTGTCGTCCCGCAGGCCAGCGCCTCGAGCAGGGCGTAACCGCTCCCCTCGTCATGGCTCCCCGACACCAGGAAATCCGCCGCGGAACACAGCTGCTCGATCCGCTGGTGAGGTACGGCCCCGAGCAGATGCACCCGATTCACCAGCTCCGGCTCAGACGCCAGCCAACGCCGAACCGTGGACAGCAACGGCGCGGCCGTGTAGCACATCCACAAGTGCGGGTCGGAGAGCTGCCGTCGCGCACGCCTGAACGCTGCCAGCACTGCGAGCGGGTCCTTGTTGGCGTCCAGTCGGCCAATCCACAGCAGACACGGGTCGCCCGCCAGGCCGGTCGCGGCCCCTGCGACGGCCTGGTCCTGCGGCATAAAGTGACTGGATGACTCTAAGACCTCGAACACCGGAGTGTCCGGCCTCAGCACGTCCCTTTGCACATAGGCGCACGCCTGCTCGCGCGCTGTAAATGCGACCGCCGCCACATGTCGCGTCCCCCAAGCCGCCAGCAAACGCCGCCATCCAGCCGGGGGACTGCCTCCGTGGTCCTGCAGCAGGATCGGGACGCGTGGGAGTCGTCGGTGCAACGCGCGGGCGTGCACCGGGAAGCGGAAGCTCTGATGATGCACAACGTCCGGGCAACGGGCCGCTACCGCCTCCGCCAAGCGCAGTGGCCCGCCGGGGGCGAAGCGATATGTCACGCCGTCTCGCTGGAGCCATGCCGCGCGCGGAGCGGCCTGCACCACCTCGACGTGCATTCCGGCTCGTGCCAGCGCGGCGGGGACATCGGCCAGCGTGGGCCACGCGACGAGGACACGCTCAACGTCGTTGCCGCGCGGCGCCCGATGGCAGTTCAGGTACACCACGCGGAGCACGCCGACTAGACCCTCAACGCCAGTTTGACCATGACGACCCACCAGCGGGGAGACCACGGGTCGTATCGGAACGCATCCACCAAGCAGCGCCATGCCGAGACCCGATCCCCGGCCCCACGGTGTGCGTCGGCGTCGGCCACCAAATGCAGCGCGCACCGGTGGCGGCACAGCCTGCGCAGCCCAGCGTCCGTCAGCAAGACCTCGATCTTGCGATACACATCTGCGGACCGCCCGTAGAGGTCGCGCCGGGCCATCGTAGCCCGTCCTCCGTGCTGGCGCACATGGCACAGCAGCTCGGGCACCACGGTCACGGGCGCCTGGAGCGCGAGCCGAAGGCAGAACTCGTAGTCCTCACGGAACAACAGGCGATCGCTCTCGTCGAAGCCGCCGACGCCCATCGCCAGCGCCCGTTCGACGACGAGGCTGGATATCGCCACGGCGGCCTTGGTCGCCAGCAGGGGGGCCACGATGTCCCCGGAATAGGGGTACCAGTCGCCTCCGGCGGTGAACGGCACGCCGCGCCCCGCATCATCAATCATGTCGAACCGGGTGTAACTCCAGCGACAGCCACTTTCCGCCATGGCCGCCACCTGTCGTTCCAGCTTGGAGGGTTCCCACAGGTCGTCGGAGTCGAGGAAAGCAACGTACCTCCCGCGGGAGCGCCGTACGCCCACGTTGCGTATCCTGGCCGGGTTCCCGGAGTGTTCTCGTCGCTCCACCCGCACGCGGGAGTCTCCGAGCGACTCGACATACTCGGCGGTGCCGTCGCTGGATCCGTCGTCCACGATGGTCAGCTCCCAGTTCCCCAACGACTGGGCCTGGACGGTTATCAACGCCTTCTTGAGATACTCCAACCTGTTGTACGTAGGGATGATGACCGAGACCGCCGGCTCGGGCACGGCATCCGCCCGCCCCGGCCTCAGTTCCCCGGTCACGGCTTGGGAGGCGGGTGGAATCGGTGCAGGCGCCGCAGAGCGCCGCCAGCCTTCACAAACCCGACGTCTACCATCGTGAGAGCGCCGTCGAATGGCCGATACTGCAGTGCCAGCACATCGTAAACGGCAAACCCTCGGCTGGAGAGATACCTAATCACCTCATCCAGCAGGGGCCCACCGCGAAAGAACTCGAAGAGCGATGTCTCCAGCACGACGTATTCTGTGTCGTCCAGCGTACGGTCTGCGCCGGCAAGAACGTCCAACTCGGCCCCCTGAACATCGATCTTCAGGAGCATCGGAGGTTCCAAGGCCCGCTCCCGCCGTATTTGATCCAGAGTAGCCGCCGGCACCTCACGGGTGGTTACGCAGCCCGGCAGGTAGTCGCTCTCCCAATACGCAGATGAACGCGCGACGTCCTGATGCACGTTGATCACCAGCCGCCCGGGCTCCCGCGCAGCCGCGGCTAGGACGTACTCGACGCGCGGGAACTGGCGGCAGATCGCGTGGAGGTACCGCCGGCATTCTTCGACGGGTTCCACAAGGACATGGCGCGCGTCGGGGAAGGCGCGGTAGAGGTCCATGGTGCCGTCGGCCACGCCCACGTCGATCACGGTTCGGGGCACGAACCCCACCCGCTTCAAGTGTTCGAAGGCTCCCCCGTAGGTTGCGCGACGCGCACGGTCCCAGTCGGCCAGCCGATGGACTCCTAGGCCGAGGGGCCGCAGGATCGCGTTCGTCAAGCGCGCCAGGCCGCGGGGCATCGGCTCAATCGTACGTCGCGGGCCGGCAAGCTGGAAG
>JACPAP010000243.1 GCA_016180765.1 Gemmatimonadota bacterium | reverse complement strand
GACCCATTCGATGGGCAGGGTCCGCGCCACGCGCCGGCCCGCCGCGATGCGCTCGGCGTCGGCGTCCACGGCGGTCACCGCCGCGCCGAGCGAGGCGGCGGCGATGGCGTGGCGCCCGCGTCCGCACGCGAGGTCCAGCACCCGGCTCTGCGGCCGGATCACCCCCGCGTGCCACGTGAACCAGGCGCTGGGCCGATCCTGGCCCGCTAACACGTGATGGACGCTCCCTTCTCTCAGGACACGCGGGCCCGGCACCTGGCCGCCATGGCCGCGGACCCGGTAGACCTGCTGGTGGTGGGCGGCGGGATTACCGGCGCTGGCATCGCCCGCGACGCCGCGATGCGGGGGCTCCGAACGGCGCTGGTGGACAAGGAGGACTTCGGATCGGGGACCAGTGGCCGGTCGTCTCGCTTGATCCACGGGGGGCTCAGGTACTTGGAACAAGGGGACTGGCGCCTGGTCATGGAGGCGAGCCGGGAACGCCGTACGTTGCTATCCATCGCGCCGCACCTCGTCTGGCCCCGCTCGTTCCTCTTCCCCATCCACGCCGGCGGACGCCTGCCGCTGTGGAAGCTCGCCGCTGGTCTCTGGGTCTACGATCTACTCGCGCTGTTCCGGAATGTGCGCCCGCACCGCGCGCTGAGCAAGCGTGCCCTCCGCCGGGCCGAACCGTCGCTGCGCTCGCACGACCTCAAGGGTGGGGCGCGGTACTTCGACGCCCAGTGCGACGACGCACGCCTGACACTGGCGAACATCCGCTCCGCGCACGAGCACGGCGCCATGGTGGCCAACTACGCCGCCGCGGAACGGCTGGCCGTGGCGGACGGCACGGTGCGCGGCGCCCACCTCGTGGACCAGCTGAGCCGGCAGACCTTCACGGTCCGGGCGTTGGTGGTGGTCAACGCCACGGGCCCCTGGTCGGACCAGGTCCGGGGATCGGACGGGCTCCCGCCGCTGTTGCGCCGTACCAAAGGCGCCCACGTAGCCGTGCCCCGGAGCCGCCTCGGCAACCACGAGGCGATCGCGCTGATTTCGCCGATCGACGGGCGGGTCATGTTCATTCTGCCGTGGGGCAACCTGAGCTACATCGGCACTACCGACACCGACACGACCGAAGAGCCCGATACGGTGCGGGCCACGGCAGAGGACGTGATCTATCTCCTGCGCTCGGCCAACGCGTACTACCCCGAGGCGCGATTACAGCCGTCCGACGTGGTGTCGACCTGGGCCGGGTTGCGCCCGCTGCTCCGCGCCGACGACTCGGCCAGCCCCAGCGCGCTGCCCCGCGAGCACCGGATTGTGGACAGCGCGTCGGGGCTGATCTCGATCGTCGGTGGGAAGCTCACCACTTACCGCGTGATGGCGGCTCAGGTGGTGGATCGCGTCGCTCGGCGACTCCAGCAGCTGGACGGGCGACGGTTGCCCGGCCGGGCGCCCACCGACCAGGAGCCGCTGCCCGGCGGAGCGGTGCACGACCTGGCGGTGCTGGCTCGAGACATCGAGCGGGAGGGGTTCACCAGCGAGGTGGCCGAGCACCTGGTGCGGTGCTACGGCTCCGAGGCGCCGGCGGTGGCGCGCCTCGGCCGGTCCGACGTCACGCTCAGGCGCCCTATCGTGCCCGGTCACCCGGCCCTCCGGGCGGAGCTGGTGCACGCGATCCAGCGGGAGATGGCCGTCACGCTGGTCGACCTCCTGGTGCGCCGCACCCACGTGTTCTACGAAACGCCGGGGCACGCGGTCGCCGAAGCCCCGGAACTGGTGGAGCTGGCGGCGCGCGAGCTCAACTGGGATGCCGCGCGCAAGGCCGTGGAGCTGACGGCGTACTTGAAAGAGGTGGAGCGGAGTATCGCGTTTCTGTCCGAGCTCGCGGCGCCGGGTTAGTGTTGAGCGTCCGCGCGCTGCGCCGCGAGCCGGCGCATGTCGCGTCCCACTGTCCGCATCGCCAGCAGGAAAACCAGTCCCCCCAGCATGCCCACGGCCGGCAGCAGCAGCATGGCCCACTCGAGCCCTACGCGATCCGACAAGAACCCGATCAGCGGATACGCCACGGCGTCCCCGGCGATGTGCGTAAAGAACACGTACGTGCCCACCACCGACGCGCCGATGCCGGCGGGTACCACGTCGAAGATCGTGGCCGCGACTGGGCCGTGGTACCACGTGAAGAAGAAAATCGTGCTGAAAAAGAGCGGGATAAAGAGGTCCAGATCCCGCACCAACAGCAGCCACACGCACAGAGGACCCCCGATCAGGAACCCAGCGGCGCCTGCGAGCACCCGGCCCGTGGGCCGGCGCTCCATCAGCCGGTCGCCGAGGCGGCCGCCGAACAGGACCCCGAGGACGCCGGCCGTGAGTCCCGACAGGCCGATGGTGCGACCGGCGATCTCCGGCGGCAGCCCCAGCACCCGCTGGAGGTAGGTCGGCGACCAGCCGACCAGCCCGTTCATGGCGAACGAGATCAGGGCCCCGCCGAGGAAAGTCCAGATCAGCGTCGGGGTGCGAAGCACGAACCGTGCGGCATGGAGAAACTCGTCCAGGGTGCTGAGCGTCACCGACGCGGGCGCGCCCGCGTCGGCGTGCCGCATCCGCAGCACCTGGCGTACGGCTCGAGCCACCGTCCCCGCGACGCCCACCACAAGGCCGGCGCCGAACAGGGCGCTCTCCAGCTCCGCGTCGCCTAAGCCCGCCCGATCCACCGCATAGGCGGCGAGCAGCCCCAGGCCTCCGAAGGTCCACAGCGGCCATGCCGCACGGGCTACTCGCCACACCGTCAGCTCGAACCGCAGCACGGCGCGCCCCAGGGAGAACCGTCCCTCACCCCGCACCGGGTCACGCAGCACCGCCGTGAGCGTGGCCAGGACCCCATACAAGCTCTCCAACTCCCCGCCCAGCCAGATCCCCGCGACGCCTCCAACCGCCAGCCCACTCCAGAACACGCCCAGGGCGAAGGCCCGCCGCGCGGGCGGGAAGTAGTCGGCCAGCAGCGACTGCGCCGCCGGCGAGTACGCCGCCTCGCCCACGCCAACCATCGAGCGGCAGACCAAGAGCTGCCAGTATTGGCGGGCCAGACCTCCAAGCCCGGTGAAGGCACTCCAGAGCGTGACGCCGGCCGCCATCACCGCCCGCCGCGACTTGAGGTCGCTCAGAATGCCGAGGGGAACGGCGGTCAGGGAAAACACCACGATGTAGGCGGAGCCCAGCCAGCCGAGTTGGGTGTCACTCAACTCCAGTTCCTGCTTGATGGGCTCGAACAGCGCGAAGACGATATTGCGGTCGATGAAGTTGATGGTGTTGACGCAGGTGAGGAGCCCCAGGACGTACCAGGCGTAGGTCCCGGGGCTCGCCGCCGGTCGGCCGGAGTCAGACACCTGGCAAGGCGTTCGCGGTGGCCCGCGCGTCGCGGAACTTCCGTGCCGCCTGGTAGGCCGCCAGCAGCCGCTGGTTGAGCTCCACCCGCCGCTCGAAGAGGCGCTTGAGCGGGCGCGGCTCGCGCTTGGCGAGTGCGTACGCGGCGAGCAGGGGTAGGCCTATGGTGCTGTCCACGTAACACACCACCGCGTCCGGAAGCCGATCGGGATCCACCTTGCCCCAGCTCACCGCCTCGCTGGGCGTCGCGCCCGACAACCCCCCGGTGTCCACCCGGGCGTCCGTGATCTGGAGGTAGTAGTCGTGCCCCCGCTCGTCGATCCCTAGGACCTCTTGGATCTGCGGCTCCGTCTGCAGCACGAAGTTCTTGGGGCTGCCTCCGCCCACGATCAGGACCGCGCTCTTCCCGCCACCCCGCTTGGCGCCCAGCACGATGGCCGCGGTCTCGTTCACGTCGGCAGAGACGTCGAACCGCAGCTGGCTTCCATCCAGCGCCTGTTCCGCCACGTTCATGCCGATGGACGAGTCGCCCGGCGACGAGGTGTAAATCGGCACGGCGCAGGCGTGGGCGACGCTCAGCACCGATTTCCGGGACAACCCCAGCGCTCGCTCGCGCTCACGTACGTAGCCGCCCAGCAGATGGTGATACTCGGCCGTGCTCATGGGACGCTGGAATTCGGGCCGCGCGGAGACCTCGCGCATGAACTTGTCGGTCTGCAACAGGATCGCGTAGTCGAAGAAGATGTCGTAGATCCGGACCACGCCGTGCTCGCGCAGCTCCACGTCGTCGGCGAAGGGGGTGCCCCGATGCATGGACATCCCCAGGGCGAAATGGGCGTCGTGGTACAGGTTGGCACCGGTGGACACGATCCAGTCCACGAACCCCGCCTCGAGGAGCGGAATAATGCTCGACATCCCCAATCCCGCCGGCGTCATCGCCCCGGTGAGACTCATGCCCACGGTCGTCTCGTCGGCCAGCATGCGCTCCACCAACAGGCGCGAGGCCTCGCGCAAGCGCCCCGCGTTGTACGCCAGAAACGCGTTCTCGATGAGCTCGGCCACGGTTTCGGCGCCGCTGATGGGCCGAGGGTCGATCCGCTGCCCCCGCAGGTAGTCGCCTCGCTGATCGGTCATCGCAGCGACCCTTTTGGCACCGTGGCCGACGACTCGTCCATCATCTGACGGCGGACCCGCTCCAGCACGTACGCCACCGCCTCCGCCGGGTCATCGGTGATGTGGAACAGGTGCAGGTCCTCCGAGGAGATCATTCGCTCCCGCGCCACGGTCTCGGTCAGCCAATCCACCAGTCCCGCCCAGAACGTTCGACCCATCAGCACCACCGGGAAGTTCTTGATGCGGCCGGTCTGGATCAGCGTCAGGGCCTCGAACAGCTCGTCCAGCGTGCCGAAGCCCCCGGGCAAGAACACGAAGCCGCGGGAGTACTTGATGAACATCGTCTTCCGCACGAAGAAATACCGGAACTGTATTTGGCGGGTTACATGCGGATTGGCTGCCTGCTCGTGCGGCAGCTCGATGTTGAGCCCGATCGAGAGCGTGCCGGACTTGGTGGCCCCCTGGTTGCCCGCCTCCATCACCCCGGGGCCGCCACCGGTGATCACGGCGAAGTTCGCTTCGCCAAACCTCCGGCCGGTCTCGACCGCCAGGTCGTACGCCGGGTGACCCGGCTTCACCCGCGCGGAGCCGAACAGCGTCACCGCCCAATCCACGTCCGACAGCGCGTCGAACCCTTCGACGAACTCGCCCAGAATCCTGAGCGCGCGCCAGGGATCGGAACTCGTGAAGGCTTGCCGCTCCCCGGCCGGCCGCGGGGCCAACAGGATCTGGTCCGCGGTGTGCCGCTCCCCCGGGGGGCGTGCGCTCTCAGGAGCCGGCGAGGATCTCGATCGCTGCGACATAGTCGTCCCGTAGGTTGTAGAAGAACGGTGAGAGCCGAACGTGCCCGGGGCGAGCGTCGGCGACGATGCCCGCCGCCGCCAGACGCCGCACCGCGGCGGGCGGATCCGCGGACGGAATCATCACGATAGCGGATCGCGCGCTGGGGTCCGGCGCGACGTTGGGGCGCAGGCCGCGCTCCGTGGCGAGGGTTGTCAGGTCGGCCGCGAGCTCGCGCGTCACCTCGAAGATCTCGGGCCAACCGATCTCCCGGAGCAGGTCCAAACCGCCCAGCTGCGCGTAGACCGACGCCAGCGCCGGGGTCCCTTGCTCGAAGCGCCGAGCGTCCTGATGCCAGTCCATGCGCCGGGAGTCGAAGCCAAATTGCCGCTCGTTGGCGAACCACCCCGTCGTGGTCGGCACCAACCGCCGCGCTACCTCCCGCCGCACATACAGGAAGACGATCCCCGGACCCCCCAGCAGCCACTTGAGCCCGCCGGCCGTGAAAAAATCCACGTCGAGCGAGCGCACGTCCACCGGAATCTGCCCCACGCTCTGGTACCCGTCCACCAAGCATAGCGCACCGTGGGCATGGGCCAGGTCACCGATCGCCCGGACGTCCTGAACCGCACCCGACGTGAAGTAGACGTGCGACGTCGCCACCAGCGCCGTCCGATCGTCCACCGCGCGGGCAAACGCCTCCAGCGGAACCGAGACGCCGTCCGGACTCTCGATCACCTCCACCTGGACTCCCAGCGGTCGCTTGGCAAGCCACTGATAGGTTACCGTCGGGAAGTCGAGCGACGTCGTGACTACCTTGGGCCGAGACGCGTAGTCGAGCGCGCTCGCCAGCACCCCGGTCGCCGTGGACACCGAGGCGTGGAGCGCGATTTCCTCCGCCTGAGCGCCCACCACGCCGGCATAGCCCCGCCGCAGATCGGACAAGCTCTCCCACCAGACGTCGTACCACGCGGCCGCTCCGCGCTGGTCCCACTCGCCGAGGAACGCTGCTACCCGCTCGCGCGAGCGCCGGGCGAGCGCTCCCAGGGAGCACGTGTTCAAGTAGATTTGCCGTTCGAACACCGGAAACTCGGCGCGGTAGCGCGCCAGCGCGTGTGCCGTCGTGCTTGCGCCGGTCATCGCGGCCAATATACCAGTGATCGGTGGCGTGAGGGAGGAAATCGAGCTGTGCATGCGGAGGTCCGAGCGGAGGGGACACCGGGGAGCTGGGCCGGGTTATGGTTGCGACTGGCCCTCCGCGCCATGATCAACCCCAGGCTGGCCGTGGACCTGCTTCGGGTGCTGTGGGCGTTTCGCGCGCGGCAGTGGTACCGGAGGCCCCCATTCCTGCCGCTCCCTCCGGCGGCATACATCCGCTGGCGCATGTACACCGCCTATGGTGATGAGGCGGCCGTCCCACCGCTAGAGGACGTGATTCGGTTCGCCAGATGGCGACGCAGGGTCATGCACCTCTGAGCCCCGGCGCCCGAGCCCAATTGGTCAAGCATCGGGCTCTGACGCTGGGGTTCGCGCGGGCCGGGATCGCCGACCTGGCCCCGGTTCCGCATCAGCCGGCCCTGCTCCGCTGGCTGGAGCAGGGAATGGCAGGCACCATGCGGTACATGCACCGCCAGGCCGGTCGCAGGATCGAGCCCGCCACGATACTCCCCGGCGCCACTCGGGCGGTGGTCGTAACTCGGAACTATTACTCGGAAGACTCGCCGCCCACGCCGGGCACCGGCCGCGTAGCGCGGTACGCGCGGGGCCGGGACTACCACGTCGCCCTCGAACCCTCGCTCGCCGAGCTGGCGCGCTACATCACCTCGCTGGGGCCGAAGGGCACCCTCGCGAAGCCCTACTGCGACGCGGGACCGGTGCCCGAGCGGGAGCTGGCCCAACGGGCGGGGCTCGGCTGGATCGGGAAGAACACGATGCTGATCGATCCCGAGCGCGGGTCCTACTGCTTCCTGGCGGTCATCCTCACCGACCTCGACCTCGCGGTGGACCTCCCCTTCGAGGCCGACCGCTGCGGCACTTGCCGGCTGTGCCTCGACGCCTGCCCCACGCATGCGTTCCCAGACGCACGGGTGCTTGACAGTCGATCCTGCATTTCCTATCTGACGATCGAGCACCGGGGCGAGGTCGATCCCGCGCTCGCCACCGCGTTCGGCGACTGGATCTTCGGCTGCGACATCTGCCAGGAGGTGTGTCCCTGGAACGTCAAGTTCGCCGAAGTAGCGGACGATCCCGTACTCAAGCCCGATCCTGGCTTGGCGCGGCTCGATTTGGTGGAGTTGTCCAGGATCTCGGACGCTGAGTTCCGAGCCAAGTACGGAAAGACGGCCCTGTCCCGGCCCGGTGCGTCCGGGATGCGGCGCAACGCAAGGCTAGCGTTGAGGTTCACCGCAGAGACCGCGCAGATCGCAGAGCAAGACTCCCGTCCAGAATGACCTCCGCGACGTCTGCGGTCTCGGCGCACTCTGCGGGTGAATATTCTAGGGCTGGGGGACGTCCTCAGTTCAGGAGCTCAGGTCCGGGGCGCTCAACGACATCGTCAACGCAGTATGCGCTCATCGACGCGTCAGCGCGCGTTAGGTTCCGGTTGCGGACGACTAGCGTAACCATCACTGAAATCGTTGGTTAGGCCGATCAACGCGCAATCGACATCTAATGTGGATATCTGAGCTTTCGTTCGCTGGCCACGCGATCGTAGGACGACCGGAGGATCTCAGGAATGCGCGGCGGCCGGGGGCCGCGGGAGTTCGCGCACAGCCCCTACCTCTCCATCGTCTTCCTCCTGCTCAGCCCGGACCCGGGGGTCACCCATCCTCAGGTGCCCGTTTACCTCGCCGCCCTCGTGCACCACGATCCGCTGCGTGCCGATGTCCCCGTGCACCACGCTGGTGGCCTGCACTTCGACCCGTTCATGAGCCAAGATGGCGCCGCGGACCTCGCCGCCCAGAACGGCTTCCCGCGTGTGGATGTCGCCCTCGACGATCCCACCTTTCGCCACCAGGACTTGCTGTCCAGCCCGCACCGTTCCCACGACGGTGCCTTCGATCTTGACTACGCCGTCGGTCACCAGCTCACCTTCCACTCGCATTCCCGGAGCGATTACCGACAGGCCGGGCTCTCGCTGCGGCGACGCCGCGGTGCGTTTGGGAGGCTGGACCTTGCCCTCCTCGGTGGACGAGAAGATGGACATGTCAGAACTCCTGTCTCACGATCGACCGCGGATCGATGGCCCGGCCGTCGCGTCGGATCTCAAAATGCAAGTGCGGGGCGGTGGATCGCCCCGTGGAGCCGGAGAGACCGATCACCTCTCCGGCCGGGACGAATTGCCCGGCAACCACCAGCACCCGCGAGGCATGGCCGTACATGGACTGATAGCCATCGGGGTGATTGACCAGGATGTAACGCCCGTACTCCGGATCGTCTCCCGCTTCTGCGATGGTGCCTCCGCCGGCGGCTCGAATCGGCGTCCCCATCGGCACGGCGACGTCCAGCCCCGGGTGGGGGTCGTCCCCCGCGCCGCCCACCTGGCCCCGGGTCACCACACCCCGTTCATCCAGCGGCCAGTGCGTGGGGATGGACGGGCCGCGTTCGTATCGGCGCGGCTCCCCAGGCGCTGGGGCGGTTACCGGGTACGTCACGCTCAGTGGCCCCGTGCCCGCCGGACGGGGCGGGACGATGTTGCCTCCCAGCATGGTACGCACCTGCTCATAGCGCTGTTCCACCCGCGCCAGCTGCGCCGCGAGCTGGGTCACCTGCCGGTTCTCGGCGCTGAGCCGTGCGATCTCGCGCTCCATGCCGGGGACCCGCGCGGCCGTCCGCACGATCGGGCCGTACAGCACCACGCCCAGGAGCCAGAGTAGGGCCACCACCGAGCCGGTTCCCGCGAGGGCGCGGACCAGCCACAGAGGTAGCCGCACGGTGCGGGAATCCAAGGCGCCGTCCCGGTGCACCATGATCGTGACGTACCGCCGCACGGGAGGGTTCATCCGGCGAAGGGCTCCCCGAGCACGATTTCCAGCAGCCGCGCCAGGTCGTCGTTGGAGTAGAAGTTGATGGTGATGCGGCCCCCTTTGCCGCGGGTCATGACATACACGTCGGTCTGGAGCCGGCGTCGCAGGACGTCTTCCACCCGCTGCAACTGCGGGGCGGGCCGGCGCCGCCCTCGCACGGCTCGACGCGCGGCGGGTTGGTCCCCCCGCGCCAGCCTCTCGACCTCGCGAACCGAGAGCCCGCGCTCGACGATGGTGCCGGCCAAACGGGCGATCGCCTGGTCGCTGGACAGCTGCAGCAAGGCCCGCGCGTGACCGGTGGTGAGTCGCCCGTCGTGCACCATCTGCTGTACGGCCTCCGGCAGCTTGAGCAGGCGCACCGCGTTGGCCACCGTGGATCGGTCGCGGCCGATCAGCTCCGCTACGTCGGCGTGCGACGCGTTGAATTCCGACATCAAGCGGTGGTAGCCGCGTGCCTCGTCGATCGGCGAGAGGCCGTCTCGCTGGAGGTTCTCCACCAGCGCCAGCGCGAGGAGCGTGCGGTCGTCCACGTCGCGCACCACCGCCGAGATCTCCTGCCATCCCAGCCGCTCGGCGGCGCGCCAGCGTCGCTCGCCGGCGATGATCTCGTAATGGCCATCGGCGGGCCGCACCACAATCGGCTGCAGCAGACCGGAGGTCCGCAGCGACTCGGTCAACTCGGCCAGGGCCTCCTCGGGGAAGTCGTGACGCGGCTGGTAGGGGTTGGGCCGAAGCGCGCTGAGGGGAATCTGCCGGGCGGAGCCCTCCGCCCGCGACTCCAGCAGGGCGGGGCCGAGGAGGGCTTCGAGGCCTCGACCGAGTCGACGGGTGCGGGGCTCTGTCATGCCAGGGCTTCTCCCACGGCGAGGGCGGTGGCGGGCGCGGCCGGGAGAGCCGCGGCCCTCCGTATCACTTCTTGCGCCAGGGCGAGATAACTCTTGGCGCCTACGGACTGGACGTCATACAACAAGATCGGCTTGCCGAAGCTCGGCGCCTCGGCCAGGCGCACACTGCGCGGAATGACCGAGCCGAACATCTTGTTGCCGAAGTACTCCTGGGCTTCCGCCGCGACCTGGCGAGACAGGTTGAGTCGGTTGTCGTGCATCGTGAGCAAGACGCCCTCGATGGCCAGCGCCGGATTGAAGTTCTGCTGCACCAGCTTGACGGTGTTCAAGAGCTGCGACAGCCCCTCGAGCGCGTAGTACTCGCATTGAATGGGAATCAGGACCGAATCCGCCGCGGTGAGCATGTTGAGCGTGAGGAGCCCCAGGGAAGGCGGGCAGTCGATCAGCACAAACTCGTACTTGCCCTTGAGCGAGGCCATCACCCCACGCATGACTCTCTCGCGACCAGGCCGGTTGACCAGCTCGATCTCCGCTCCCACCAGATCCTGCGTCGCCGGCACGACATCGAGGTACGAGAGGTGCACGCCTCGCCGCACCACCCGGTCGATGGGCTCACCGTCCATGAGCGCGTCGTACAGGGAAGCACTCAGGGCCCGGCGCTCGATCCCCACGCCGCTGGTGGCATTGGCCTGGGGGTCTGCGTCAATGAGCAGCGTGCGTCGCTCGGCGGTGGCCAGCGACGCAGCCAGGTTCACCGCCGTCGTCGTCTTGCCGACGCCGCCCTTCTGATTGGCGATCGCGACAACCCTAGTCATGCGCTGTAATGCGCTCTCCTGCAAGTGCTTATGCACGTGTCAGCTACTGCCAACTGCCGCCGGCCACTCCGGTCAAGGCGTCGAATATAGGACATGGCCGCAGTGGCGTAAAGGATGATATCACGCCCAGTTGAGGCAACTGGATGCCGCTGGGTGTTTCACGTGAAACGGTGAGGGCGGTAGAAGCGGGGAAAAAGCCGCTTCTGCCGCCTCTGCCGCTTCTCCCGCTCTCAGGCGACCGACTTGCGGCGCCTTACCACTTCCAGAACCAGGTTCTGCAGATCGCTGGGAGAGATGCCCGGGATGCGGCCCGCTTGGGACAGTGATCCAGGGCGAATCCGATCCAGTTTCTCCCGAGCTTCCGTGCTCAAGCTGCGGAGTTCCCGATACGGTAGGTCCATCGGCAGACGGAACTCGGCCAGGTCGGTGAGCCGCCGCGCGGCTTCTCGCTCCCGGTCGAGATAGCCCGCGTACTTGATCTGGATCTCCACCGAGGTAAGGGCGTCAGCGTCGGAGGTTCCACCGTCAACGCCGCTCGCGTCCAGCAACGCGCTGAACGACACGCCCGGTCGCTTCACCAGCTCCGAGATCCGCTCCGGCTGCGAAATAGGCGAGCTTCCGGACGCCGCGAGGGCTGGATTCGCCGCGGCCGGTGCCAGGGCGGTCGCCTGTGCCAGGCGCGTGAGCTGAGCTTCCTCCGAGGCACGTCGCTCAAGCTGCTCACGCTCTGACACCGCCAGCATGCCGAGCTCCGCCGCAAGGGGACCCAGTCGCTTCAGCGCATTGTCCTGGCGAAGCAGCAGGCGGAACTCGGCGCGGGAGGTGAAGAGTCGGTAAGGCTCATCCACGCCGCGCGTGACCAGGTCGTCCACCAGCACACCCACGTAGGCCGCGTCCCGCGCCAGGATGATGGGCTCTTCGCCTTTGGCGCGCCGCACGGCGTTGATTCCCGCCACGGCCCCTTGGCCAGCCGCCTCCTCATAGCCCGTGGTGCCGTTGATTTGGCCGGCGAAAAACAGCCGCTCGATCGCCTTCACCTCCAGCCACGGCGTGAGCTGGTGCGGCGGATAGTAGTCGTATTCGATGGCATATCCGGGGCGCGTCATCCTGGCGTCTTCCAACCCCGGAACCGCCGCCAGGAATTCCAGTTGCACGGCCACAGGGAGGGAGGTGGAAAGCCCGTTGACGTACAACTCCGAGGTGTCCAACCCCTCGGGCTCCAGGAAGATCTGGTGGCGTTCGGCGTCCGGGAATTTGACAATCTTGTCCTCGACCGATGGGCAATACCGGGGTCCGCGACTGGCGATCGCTCCACCGTAGAGCGCCGACGCCTTCAAGTTCTTGCGGATGATGTCCTTGACGGGCTCGCCGGCCCACGTGATCCAGCAGGGACGCTGCTCTGGGCGGGGCGATGGGTCGAAGTGCGAGAACCGGAAGCCGTGCATTTCGCCGTCCTGCCGTTCAAGCCTGGCATAGTCGACCGTACGTCCATCCACCCGCGGCGGAGTGCCGGTCTTGAATCGCGCCACGGCAAGCCCAAGGGCCTCGAGTTGTTCCGCGATGTCCACCACTGCCGGGTCTCCGGCCCTCCCGCCCGGCATCCGCATGTCGGTCCCCAGGTGGATCTTCCCGCGGAGAAACGTCCCAGCCGTGAGCACGACGGCGTCGGCTCGGAAAGCCCGTCCGTCCATCGTGACAACCCCGGATACACGGTCACCGTGCAACAATAAACTCTTTACGGTGCCCTGGGTTATGGAGATGTTCTCTCGCTCCTCCAGAATGGCGCGCACGGCCCTGCGATATATCGTCCGATCGCATTGCGCCCTGGGCGCCCAAACGGCCGGCCCTTTGGACCGGTTCAGCATGCGGAATTGGATCGTGGCTCGGTCCGCCGCTCTTCCCATCACACCACCCAAGGCATCGATTTCGCGCACGACGGTGCCCTTGGCGATCCCACCGATCGCTGGATTGCAGGACATCTGGCCGATGGTGTCCAGGCTCGACGTGATCAGCCACACGCGCGCGCCCATCCGCGCGGCTGCCACTGCCGCTTCGGCGCCCGCGTGACCACCACCGATGACGATGACTGACGGGGAGGACGTCACGGCTCAAACCTAGCGCCGCGCATAGGCGGCTCGCCACTCCGCGGGCGGAATCGCTGCGGCCAGGCGCGGGGCGGCGTGCGTCCCCTCGCGCGCTGTAGTGCCTGTGCTTGACCCAGCTACTTATGCGCGGGCGCTGGGCACTAACGCGCGCTGCGGGGACGCACGCCGCCCCGCGCCGCTCCACTGACCTGTAGCTACGTCGCGGACGCGCCCACGCGGAGCGGACGTACCCCGTCCCGTCGTCACGCTGCTGGCGAGCTCTTCTCCCGCGCAGGTAGCGCTTCGACCTCGGGCATCTTCCGGAGCAAGCCGTAGAGCGTCTTGCTCGCCTCGGTGGCGACCGACTCTACCCGACCATAGGCGGACGCATCGATGTAGCCCAGGTCGCGACCGATCTCGAGGATGGTCTCTACTTCCGCGAGGGCGGCCCGAGCGTTGTCGAACGACGCCCGGCACAAGCGGGTGCCCTTTCGGGCGGTGCCGTCCGCGATGCTGATGGGCACGCGGTACGATGACCGCCGCAGCTCGTCCGCCAGGGCTTCCTGCTCGTAGGGCGGGAAGCCCCTGGCAAGCTTGGCGCATTCCACCGCCAGGCGCTGCGCGTGTTTCCAGGCATTGAGGTTGCGATAAGGTGGCATGGCTGAGGGGCAATCTAGGCTCCGACTGGCGGGTTGCGACCATCCTTTTTTCGCCGGCCGGATCCTTTCTACGCGGTCAACCCCGATCCGAAAATACTGCGCAACCGGCGAGGGCTGGTTCCCGACCGGCTCTCCTACTTCGGATCGGGGTCAACGGGTGCGGACCCAGCGCGCTAGCTCCCGCAGCCCGGGCCGCTTGCCGTACATCAGGATCCCCACGCGGTAGATCCGCGCCGCCACCCAGGTGACGCCGAGCATCGTCACCACGAGCAACCCCACTGACGCCGCCAGCTCGCCCAGCGGCACGGCCGACACACTCCAGCGAATCGGCATGGCGATGGGCGAGCTGAACGGCACCAGGGTCAGGGTGAGCGCGATCGGTCCGTCAGGGTCATTGAGTGCGCCGAACGCCAACAGCGCAGGAATCACAATCAGGATGAGGACCGGTTGTTGGGCCTGACGCACGTCGGCGTCGCTGCTGGACATCGCGCCCACCGCGGCGAACATAGTGGCATACAGGAAGAACCCCAGCACGAAGTAGAGCAGCAACACGCCCATCGTGGCGAGCGGTACGCCCGGCAAGCCGAATGCCCGACCGCCCGGGATCCGGATGCCCAACAGATCGAGGAAGAACCCCTGTTGGTCGATCAGGATCTTCGCCATCACGGCCCATATCAGCAGCTGAAACAAGCCCACCGCCCCCACGCCAATCACCTTGCCGGCCAGCAGCTGAGACGGCCGGAGACTCGAGACCAGCACTTCGATGATCCGGGACGATTTCTCCTCCACCACCGCCCCGGCGACCAGTTGACCGTACACCACCAGCGCGATGTAGAGCACGAACCACATGACGTAGGCCAAGAAGAACGCCGCTTGACCGGACTGCTCCGTGGTCTTTCCGCCGCGGATGTTGATGGTTCTCAGGTCCACCCGCAGGCGGGCATCGGCGACCAGGCGGGGATCCACGCCCACGCGCTCCAGGCGCTGGGTGAGCACCGCCTCCTCCACGTAGCGCTGCAGGTTCGCCATGTCATTCTGCGAGGAGACGTTCGAGCCCCGATACTCGACATCACCATCGGTGATCGTCTGGTCCGTGACCAGCAGGAACCCATTGATCACCTTGCGGCCTACTTCCGCGGCGAGGGAATCCGCCAGATCGCCGACGCCGCCCAAGGTCGCCTCGAGGTAGTGGGCGGTGATGAGCGGGGCAGCGTCGAGGGCATCGGCGATGCGGCGTCCCACCTGGTCGGACGAAGCGTCCACCACCGTTACGGTCCGGGCGCCGGTGGACTTGGTCAACAGGTACGCCGGGAGAAACATGGCGAGCCCCATCAAGGCCGGTCCCAGGAGGGTCGCGATCACAAACCATTTGTTGCGGACCTTGGCGAGGAATTCTCGCCGAATCACTACCCAGGTCCGGTGCACGGGCCTCAAGCCTCCCCGCGCGCCGCCGGGCGCGCGGCGTCCGGCCCGACCAGGTCAATGAACACCTGGTTGAGCGTCGCCTCGGTGACCTCGAACCGCGAGATCCGGGCTTCCGCCCCCAGGAGCGCGGTGAGGAGCCGCTGTGGATCCGCCCCGTCCGCCAACTCCACTTCAGCGTACTGGCCGTAGTTGTGCGCCTTGGCCACGAGACTCCGATCCGCCCACACCCGGTCTACCGCCTCGCTTCCGCGCTCAACCGCCACAATCACGTGGTGGTGGCCGCCGTGCCGGCGCTTCACCTCGGCGAGAGGTCCGTCCACGACTTTCTCGCCGCGCGCGATGATGCACACGGAGTCGCACAGCTTCTCCGCGTGTTCCATGATGTGCGTGGAGAACAGCACCGTGGCGCCCTTGCGCGCCAACTCCAGCACCGTGTCCTTCATGATCTGGCTGTTCACCGGGTCGAGCCCCGCGAACGGCTCGTCGAGAATCAGGAGGGTGGGATCGTGCAACACGGTCGAGATGAACTGCACCTTCTGCTGCATGCCCTTCGAGAGATCGTCCACCTTCTTGAGGCTCCAGTCGGCCAGCCCCAAGCGCTCGAGCCACTCCGCGGCCCGCTGCTTCGCGGTGCGCCGCGCGATCCCTTTCGTCTCCGCGAGGAAGACCAAGACCTCGAGCACCTTCATCTTCTTGTAGAGGCCGCGCTCCTCCGGTAGGTAGCCGATGCGAGCGCTCAAGTTGCGGCGGTTCCAGGGCTCGCCGAACAACCGCACGCGCCCCTCGTCGGGCGCGATGATGTTCATGATCATGCGCATGGTGGTGGTCTTGCCGGCCCCGTTGGGGCCGAGCAGGCCGTACACCGCTCCGGGAGCGACCGCCAGGGAGAGGCCTCGAACTGCGGTATGACCGGCGAATCGCTTGGTGACCGCTTCGACGACCACGACGGGATCGGGCATCTGCCGGTCACCTCACGGGACCATCGGGTGGGTCAAGGATACAGGTAGGAGTACGCGACCGGCAACCGACGGGTTTTTAATGAGGAATATCGAACGTGGTTACTCCGTGCTGACGGCCTGGGGCTCGCCCTGGAGCGCGGCGCGCAGTGTATGCCAGGCGAGGTTGGCGCACTTCACCCGCGCCGGAAAGGTGCGGACCCCGGCGAACGCGGCGAGCTTGCCGAGCGCCGGGGCGTTGGGGGCGGCGTCAGGGGGACTGGTCACCATGCCGTGAAAGGCCTTGAACAGTCTCATCGCGTCGGCCGAAGACTTGCCCCGCACCGCCGTCGTCATCAGCGAGGCCGAGGCCTGCGAGATGGCGCACCCGGATCCCTCGAAGCGGACCTCTTCGATGACGTCGTTCGCGACCCGGAGATAGAGCTTGATCTTGTCGCCGCACAGCGGGTTGTCGCCCGAGGCGAACCGGTTGGCGTCCTCGAGCGCGCCGGCGTTCCTGGGGTGGCGGTTGTGGTCGATGATGAGCTGTTGGTAGAGCTCGCCGAGGCCGCTCATGCGGCGAAGACCTGACGCACCCGGCCCAGCGCGTCCACCAGGGCGTCCACGTCGTCCCGCCCGTTGTAGAACGCGAACGAGGCGCGCGCGGTGGCGGGCACTCCGAAGAAGTTCATCACGGGCTGGGTGCAGTGATGTCCGGTGCGTACCGCCACGCCTTCCTGGTCCAGGATGGTGCCCACGTCGTGCGCATGCACCCCGTCCACCACGAACGAGACGACGGCGGCCTTGTGGGCGGCGGTCCCGATGAGGCGCACGCCGGGGACGCCGGCCACGGCGTTCTGGGCGTACGTCAACAGGTCCGCCTCGTGGGCGGCGATCCGGCCCCAGTCGAGGGCGCTCAGGTAGTCCACCGCCGCGCCCAACCCGATGACCCCGGCGATGTGCGGGGTGCCCGCCTCGAACTTGGCGGGGATCGGGGCGTAGGTGGTCTCCTCGAA
>JACPAP010000296.1 GCA_016180765.1 Gemmatimonadota bacterium | reverse complement strand
GTGCCCAGCGTGATGCCGTCCCGGTAGCGGCCGTAGTTCTCGATCTTGACCTGGGTGCCCGTAGCAGCGGCCGCCCCACGGGCGGCGTTCGCCATCATGGAGTCGATGTGGTCCAGGTACACCTCATCCGGATAGCGGATGTAGTAGTCCACCACGGCGCGCTCCGGGACCACGTTCGGGGCCACGCCCCCTTCCGGGATCACGCCCTGAATCGAGGTCTCGGGCCGGAACGTCGGCCGCAAGTGATCCACCGCGGTGTAGAACTGCACCGCCGCGGAGAGCGCGTTCCGGCCGAACCAGGAGGCCCGCTGGTGCGAGGAGCGCCCGGTGAAGATGTAACGCACCTCGTTGATGTTGAGACAGCAAACGCCGAACCCCGCCTTGCTTCGGGCCGTGGAGCCGGACCCATGGCTTCGCACCAGGATGTCGGCGCCCTTGAAGATGCCGGCTTCCCACAGGGTGACCTTGGACGGCGGGCCTACCTCTTCCGCCGGCGTCCCGAACACCCGGATCCGCCCGGGCAGCCGCTTTTCCGTCATATAGTCGGCGATGGCGACCGCCGTGGCGAAGCCCACCGGGCTCTGGGCATTGTGCTGGCAACCGTGGAACGGCTCGGTGGTGCTTCGCAGCGCGTCGTACTCGACGATGACACCGAGCATGGGGCCGCTGGTCCCGGCGGGTGAGTCCCACGATCCCACGAACGCCGTCTCGAGGCCGGCGACCCCGGTCTCCACCCGAAAGCCGTGACCCCGCAGCACGCTGGTGAGCGTGTCCACCGATCGGTACTCCTTGAACCCGACCTCCGGATGCTTGCCGATGTAGTCGCTGAGATCGCGCATCTCGGCGGTCCACAGCTGCTCCACGCGCTGGAACAGCCGGTCGCGATCCCCGTCTTTCTTCCCGGCCATCCGCCGGCCCGCCTCCGCCGGCTTGAGGCGCGCCTGGAGCGCGTCGATCTGCTGCACCACCTCGCGCGCCGCGGCGCGTTCGGTGTCGGTGGTTTGCCCGGGTGCCGGGCGGGCAGCGGCCGGCACGCCAACCGCCAAGCAGCCAATAGCCCGGATGCGTCTCATCTGAGACCTCCGATGGGATGAAGCGACCTCGTGATGGTCAGGTGCGTTTGCCCACGGGCGATTTAGGCCTATGTTTGCCGTCGCGCAAGATGGAGATCCCTACCCTCCCATGAGCCTGGCGACGATCTCTCTGGCCGCCCTGGTGGCGGCGGTGGTAGCGGGCATCGTGTGGCGCGTGAACGTGGGGCTCTTGAGCCTCGCAGGTCACGGCCGGCTTCCCCACGTCGCTGTTCCTGGTGCTGGTGGCGATCATGGTGCTGTTCGCCCAGGCGCAGGTGAACGGAACGCTGAACAAGCTCGCCCGACACGGCATCCGGCTCGCGCGCGGCAACCTCGGCATGGTGCCGATCGTGTTCTTCGGTCTCACGCTGGCGATCGCGGTCATGGGCGCCGGGAACATCGCCGGCATCGCGCTCATGGCGCCGGTCGCGATGGCCGCCGCCAGCCGGTTGGGCATCAGCGCGTTCCTCATGACCATCATGGTGGGCAATGCCGCCAACGCGGGAGCCTACTCGCCGGTGGCCCCCACGGGCGTCGTGGCCAACGAACTGATGATCCGGGCCGGAATCGTGGGGCAGCAGTGGCACACCTTCTGGAACACGTTCATCGCGCAGACGTTCGTGGCGTTCGCGGGGTACTTCCTCCTGGGCGGCACCGCCCTGCTGCTCCGGGGCAAGCGAGTGGACCTGCACGCCGACCTGCCCGCGGAGGACCTGGCGCCGTTCACCGCGCCTAAATGGCTCACGCTGGGCGTCCTGGGACTGGTGCTGGTGGCGGTGATCGTCTTCCGGGTGGAGGTGGTGGTGGCGGCCTTCGTGGCGGTGGCGGTACTGGCCCTCACCCGCGCGGCGGCGCCCGACGCCGCCATCAAGGTGGTTCCGTGGAGCACCATCCTCATGGTGTGCGGAGTTTCGACCCTCATCTCGGTGTTGGAGAAGACCGGCGGCGTGGAGGTGATCGTCGATGGTCTGGTGCGGCTGTCCACGCCCCAGACGGTGACCGGCATCGTGGCCTTCGTCGCCGGGCTGGTCTCGGCCTACAGCAGCACGGTGGGTGTGGTGCTGCCCACCTTCCTGCCCACCGTACCAGGCCTGGCCGAGCGGCTGGGCGCCGATCCCATGGCCATCGCTTCGGCCATCAACGTGGGGGGGCACCTGGTGGACGTGTCGCCGCTCTCCACCATCGGCGCGATTTGCCTGGCCGCCTACACCGGCACCGAAGACCGGCAGGTGCTGTTCAACAAGGTGCTGGCGTGGGGGCTGTCGATGGCGGTGGTGGGGGCGGGGGTGTGCTGGGTGTTTTTTGGGGTGTTGTGAGAGACCGAGGGGGACGGAGAGGGTTTGGCACAGAGGCACGCCCGGACATGCGACCAAAGGGAGGATGGTGGCGCTAGTGCTCCGGCACAAGCCGATCCGTGCCCTTTGGGGGTCACTCGCTCCCGAATGTTCGTTCGAGGCCGTACGCGCAGGTCGCTTTCATCGTGTCCGGTCTCAGCAGCCGATCTTGAGGAATTCGCGCGGCAGCACGGATCACATCGGTGACGGTGCCGAACTTCGCGGTGCGGATGCGGTCGAGCTCCGTGGGCGTGCTTGGAGCGAGCATCGGCCGCACATGGTCATGCCACTCGGCCTTGAGATCGGCCACAGGGAACAACTCGAGTGTGTCGTGGATGTAGAGCACGCCCTGGGCCTGCTTGTGCACCTCCCGGTCTTTCTGGATGAGCAGCTTTTGCACGATAAAGCTCACCGGGTTTGCGAGCAGGACTGTGACCGGCCTTGTTACCGGGAGGTCATGGCGCCCATCCAGCATTAATTCCCACGGGTGGGTGAGGAGAAGGTCCACGTACCTGAGTTTCTGCGCGGTCACTCCTGCTTTGGCCATCGTCGCATCTCTCTTGCCGCCGCGCTTGAAGCCGCTCCCGTGACGGGGCGCCAGGAACTCCACATAGAACCCCTGATCTGCCTCCCCGAGCCGGTAGTGGGTTGCCGGCGGCGTGAACTCGCCTCCCAACTCCTCTCGAAAGCCGGCTTCGCGAAGGGCGATGGAGATACTGCCCTCAAGAGGGGCTGAAGGTGAGAACGCTAGATCTGCATCCCGTGTGCGGACAGGCTCGTGCTCCGGCCTCTTGGCGAGAGGATGATACCGATGCAGGTGGTGAGCCCAGCCTCCAACGATGACAAGATGGCCGAGCCAGGGACGCAACGCGTCAACCGCTCTGGCCATGCCGGTACGGTCATCCACCTGCCTGCTCCCCTAGCAAGACCCTGTTGAGGACCCTGCGCCGAATCAGGTCTGCTTGCTCGCGACCGCGCGATGGACTCGCGGACACATCGAGCCAGACCTGGAGAATGTCGCACACCGGCTTCCCGTCCACCCGTACCAGCCCGCGAAATACTGACTGTAATGCCGGGGCCTGTCGGAGGATCAAGTCCGGTCGCTCTCCGTTGGCAGCAGGAACAATGCTCTTCCATGCTTCCAAGCTCGCTCGATGCAGGCTGCGCACGTACACGTGTGGCCTAACGCCATGTACGAATCCCAGGCCCAAGGCGTCCGCCGCGGCGAAGAGCGCTAGACAGGCCCTCCCGCTGTCCAGCATGCGCTGCAACTCCCCGCTCGGACTAGCGCGAAGCAGGAACCGCATCGGCACCTCTCGAATCCGTTGCGACACCGAGGCCTGCCAGCGCTGAAACAGCTCCTCGCGACGCACCAATCTCAAATAGGGCTCGGACTCAGCCAGGTACCCCTCCTTTTGGAGTAGCTGCACGAGTCGAAAAGCGCTCATCACGGACACGTTTGCCGCGCGTGCCAGCTGTGACGCATTTCGGTACCGGCCACGGGGAGCCGACAACAATCGCTCCGGCAGTTCGGGTGCGACGAGAACCTTCAGCATCCATTGATTCAGATCGGAGAAGAGGTTGGAGGACGCGCCGGGCACCGATTGGAATTGGGGCGACACTTGGACGTCGGCGAAGTTCAGATCGTCCAGTTGGGGTCCCCTGAAGAGACGCAGGCCCTCGAAATCGATCACACCTGCGGCGGCATCTGGCGCATACTCGGCGAGAGGGGGATTCTTGTCGCCCGCCGCGCGGAGGGCCTGGAGATACGCCAGCGACCACAGCGGAACCAGGCGATCGCTCCGTCCTTCCGCGGCGGCTTTTACCTCGACCACATACAGCACGCCTCCACGGCGCACTATCATATCTGGGATCGAGGACCCAGCGCGGCCCTTGGGTTCGCGGCGAACCTGCCAACCAGCCTTGGCAAAGACGTCCGATAAGATCTGCTCGGCCAGCCGTCGGCGCTCCACGGAGTCGAGTCTTTTCGGCAACTCATTGGCACTCATAGCGTTAACCTTCACACGGAAGTGATCATGGACATGATAATCACCATGGCCACGGGAATTACCATGTCCATGTTAGTGCGTCACTGTAGTGGATGCAACAGGCGAGACGAAGGTCACCTCTCGGGCTTGAGGTCTGGGCGCTTTTCAAGGATGCTCTGGAAGCACTCGTCGAGAATCCGGTCGGTCCAGCGTGCGCGCACCAGCCCGGTGTTGGCGATGCGGATCAGGAGGTCACGAAGCGGGGCGGGATACAGGACGCAGGCGTCGTAAACGACCGTGAACGCCATCGCTGGTCAGTATCCCAGCCCATGCTGCTGCGCTTCGGAGGTCAGTTCGTCCATCACCGCGCGACGCCGTGTCTCGTCCTGCCGCTTGTACTCCATGAGATCCGCGAACCGCACTCGGCGGTGCGTGCCGACCTTGCGATGGGGAATGGCCCCGGGCTCTAGAAGCTGAATGAGGAAGGGGCGCGACACGTTGAGCGCGTCCGCCGCTTGCTGTGTGGTCAGCTCAGCGTGGACCGGCACGATGGTGACGGCATTGCCGTTCGCCATCGGTCCCAGAACCTCCAGCAGCAGCTCGAACGCCGGCGCCGGGATGGTGACCGACGCTCCGGCCGCGCCCGGCTTTGGCTCACCGCCGGCGCGCTGAGGGCTCATAAGCCGCATCAAGGTCGCATGGTAAGAGCCTGCGACCGCAGCCTTATCACGTCTGGCTTGAGGAATAAGGACTCTGGCGATACTCGGACGGGCTGTGGACGATCGATTGATGGGGGCGTGGCTTGCGCTCCTCAACGGCGGCCTTTTCCTGGTCGTCCGCCCCTGGGACTGCGTCGTCCCAAGTCCGGACACGTTCAATGTTCCGGTGTCATTCCGGACCCTGTAAGTAACCACGTCAGAAGAGGTTGCTGCGGCACCACGCTGGCATTCCCCTTGCCCTGAGTCGACCAGGAGAATGTCGTGGCCTTGCGATATGAATGATCTCCGCTACGCGCTCCGCAGCTTGAGGAATCACTCAGGTTTCACGGCCGCCGCCGCCCTGACGCTCGGGCTGGGCATTGGCGGGACGAGCACGATGTTCGGCGTCCTCGACGGCCTCTTCTTGAGCCCACCGGCCGGGGTGAGCGAGCCTGATGATGTGGTGCGGCTCTACATCGTCCGCCGCGCCGGCAGCATTCAAGCGCCGAGCGGCGGAGGCGGCTCGTACCCGGACCTCGAGGCCATGCGCGCCGGCGGGCGCAACCTCGCGGGGCTCGCGGCCTTCGATTACCCCGGATCCTTCGACTACGGCCGCGGCGAGCGGGCTGCGCGCATCCGCGGCCAGGCCATCACAGCCGACTTCTTTTCCGTGCTCGGCATTCGTCCGGCGCTGGGCCGGCTCCTCGTCCCGGACGACGGCGCCTCCGGCACGGTCCCGGTGGCGGTCCTGGGGCATGGGTTCTGGCAGCGCGAGTTCTGTGGCGACTCGGGAGTCGTCGGCCACGCGATCGAGCTCGACGGCCGCGCCTCCGCCACCATGGCGCCCTTCACCCTGGGATGCAGCGCGCGCAGGGGGTCGAGTTGGGCGTAGAGCGCTTCCGCCCGGCACCGCGCGCCCGGGTTGGTGAGCCGGGCCAGCCACGCGGCCCGCTCCGCGGGGTGATAGACCCGTTGGCCGGGGGCCTGGATCCCCCGGGCGCGGAACAGCGCCTTGAGGCGGAGCATCACCCGGGTGGC
>JACPAP010000295.1 GCA_016180765.1 Gemmatimonadota bacterium | reverse complement strand
GATACCTCAAGGCGTCGGCCTGGCTTCGGTCGCGGCGATCAGCCGGCGCGCCTGCTCTACCACGCCGCCCATCCGATCCCCGGTGATTTCCCACCTTGCCTCGCGCAAGAGGGGGACGGCGAGGAACGCGGGCACCGGCTCCAGAGGGACCCTGCGCGCCGCGGCGGCTTCGAGATACTCCTCCACCCGGCGCGAGGCTGCGTGCTCTCGTTCCGCCACGGTCGCTCCGGCCGCGGCGAGCGACGCTGGATCGAGACCGGTGCGGCTCCAGATCGAGTGCACCGCCTGGCGGCACTCGGCCTGGATCTCGCGATACCTCGCTTCGCTCAAACGAACTCCGGCACTATCGGCCTGCGAGACCAGCAGCTCCCGGAGTACGAAGCCCCAAAGGAATTCCGTAATGCGCTCATCGGGTGCCGCGCGCATCTCCTGACGCATCGCGGGAAAGAGGTATTGGACGTAGCGTTGCAGTTGCCCGACCGTAATCGCCCCTCCCGCGAAAGTCGCCAGGGTCCGGGAGGAGTCCCGCGAACGCCACGGGTCGGTAGCGATCTCGCGAAGCATGCTGGTCGCGTCCTGAGCCAGCCGCGCCCCCTTCTCGCGCAGCAATTCCCGCGCGTAGGCCGAGTCGAAGCCAGCGACCTCAGGCGGGCGGGCTCGCGCCACCAGGCGCCGGCGCCACTCCTCGACCAGTTCCCACCGGACGCGGTGCGTCATCAGGTCCAGGATGGTGGTGCTGTCGAGCATCGAGTCGCCGGCGGCCACTCGTTGGGCGAAGGCGGTCAGTGTTACCCAGTGACTGGCCAGCTCGTAGGCGACCTCGGTCGTCAGTGGCACGGGCTGGGCGAGAATCATGAGTTCGGCCAGCCGGTCTCGGGACAGGCGCCGCTGGTTGACCCGCGCGACCGCGTCGGCGGAGCCCCCGCCACACCCCACGACTCCCAGAAGGATCAGGAGAACTGCATGCTTCGGCATGCAAGCCAACGTACCGGCTGGACCCCAATCTTGACAGGTGCGCGCGTCGAGCGCGTGTCTCTGTACTTCACATTTCCTTCATGGAGGTTGCCCATGACCATCGGTAGTGGGAACCGACCGAACCTCCGGCTCGGCGCGGCGCTGACCGGCTTGGGTCTGGCGGCAGCGATGCTGCTCGCGCCCGTCACCCCGGTTCACGCCCAAGCGGGGGTGGTCACTGGTACCGTCACGGATCGCTCCGGGCAGCCGCTTGGCAGCGCGCAGGTGACGGTGCCGGGCCTGGGCCGGGCGATCCTGTCGGACGCCCGTGGCCAGTTCGTGATACGCGGGCTGCCGGCCGGCGCGTATACCCTGCAGGTCCAGCGCATCGGGTATCGTTCGGAAACGCGGCAAGTCACGGTTCCGTCGGCCGGGAGCGCTGAGGTCAACTTCCAGCTCTCCGTGAGCGCCGTGTCGCTCGACGAGGTGGTCGTGACCGGTACCGGCGGTGGGACCGAGCGCCGGAAGCTCGGGACCGCCGTGGCGTCGCTGGAGGCCTCGATGGTCGCCGAGGCGACCCCGGTGGCCAGCCTGAGCGCGCTGCTGCAGGCCCGAGTCCCGGGAGTGCGCTCCGTCGGCATCACCGGTGGGGCGGGGTCGTCCAACGACCTGCGGGTGCGTGGTACGTCGAGCTTCGGGCTCAGGCAGCGGCCGGTGGTGTACATCGACGGCGTCCGGATGGATACCAAGCAGGCGCAGTACCTGGGCAATCAGAGCATGGGCACCGCCTGCTGCGCCATTGACGGCGGCGCGGGTGGCGACCGCCTGAACGACCTGAACCCCGAGGACATCGAGCGGGTCGAGATCATCAAGGGTCCGGCGGCGGCCACGCTGTACGGGTCGGAGGCCACCAACGGCGTGATCCAGATCTTCACCAAGAAGGGCCGTGCCTCCAGCGCCCCACGCTGGAGCTTGAGTTATGCCGGTGGCTTCAACCGGCTGCGGCCCAATCTGGGAACCAAGGTCTACCCCCGCTTCCAGAGCGTGGATGCCGCCACGGGCGATACCATCATCGGCAAGGACGCGAACCAGGAACTGATCGAAAACGGCATGCACCAGGACGTCAACATCAACGTCCAGGGCGGCGGTGAGGCGCTGACCTACTTCGTGGGCGGCGGCTTCCTGTTCAACGAGGGCTCCGTCAAACCCAACGACGAGAAGCGCGGGAACCTGCGGGTGAACCTGAACTGGACCACCAGCGACAAGTGGTCGTTCGAGGTGAACTCGGCCTACACCCGCAACGCCACCACGCTGCTGCAGTCGGGGAACAACTGGACCTCGTTGCTGGGCAACGCGCTGCTTGGTAATCCCCGCACCGCCACCACCGCCCGTCCGTTTGGCGAGCCGTGGGTGGCGATCAAGGACATCCAGAAGTTGGAGGCCGTGAGCGCGGTGGATCGGTGGACCGGCGGCGTGACCGCCAACTTCACGCCGCTGCGGCGGTTCAGCCATCGCTTGACGGCCGGGCTGGACGTGGTCTCGGAGGAGACCTCCAAGTTCTTCCCGTTCGGGAGCTACTACGTCTACGTGAACACCGTGGGCGAGAAGGACCTCGGCTACCGGGCGTTCAAGTCGATTACTTTCGACTACCTGGGCCGGCTCAGTATCGATCTTCCGGCTGGGATCGGCTCCGAGCTGTCCTTCGGGACCCAGGGCTTCTGGGAAGAGGACCGGCGCAACATGGCCGTCGGCAAGGGATACGCCGGTCCGGGCGTCACCCTGGTGAGCGGCGGTGCGCAGACGGTCGCCGCGGAGCTGTACAGCAAGACCGTCAACATGGGCATCTTCGCGCAGAACCGGTTCTCCATCGCGGACCGGCTGTTCATGACCGGCGGCTTCCGGCTGGACGGCAACAGCGCCTTCGGTACGAACTACGGGTTCCAATTCTATCCCAAGGGCGATGTGGCATACGTGCTCTCCGAGGAAGGGTTCCTGCCGGAGTTCATCAGCAACTTCAAGCTGCGAGCGGCGGTGGGGCTGTCCGGGCTCACGCCGGGCGCGTTTGACCAGTTCCGTACCTTCCAGCCGTTGACCGTGCTGGATGACAACACGGGTGTATTCCCCGACAGCCCCGGCAACGCCGACCTCGCGCCGGAGAAAACCCTGGGCATGGAAGCCGGGGTGGAGGCCGGGTTCTTCAACGACCGGCTGGGCGTGGATTTCACCTTGTACCGGCAGCACACGACCAACGCCCTGCTCAGCGTGCCACTGGCTCCGAGCCAGGGCTTCAATCAGGGACAGCTGCAGAACGTGGGCGAGCTGCAGAACCGGGGCTGGGAACTGGCCGTGAATGCCGCCATCATCGAGGCCGGCAAGGTTCGCTGGTCGAGCACGGTTTCCATGGATGGCAACAGGAACAAGATCCTCGATCTTGGGCCCAGGGCGATTTGCGGCACTTCGTCGGTGGACGGAAAGGAGTACTGCAAGCTGGGCCAGTACCGGACCAACTACCCGGTCAACGTCTTGTTCGGCCAGATCATCACCGGTGACAGCGCGCGGACCAGCGGTGCAACCGCGGCCAACTTGTGGGGCCGCACCCACATCCGGTCGGACACGGCGGTGTTCCGCGGTGTTCCGCTGCCCACCTGGAACGGCTCGGTGGCTAACACGATCGAGTTCGGGGCGTTCCGGCTGTACGGGCTGGTCTCGTGGGAGAAGGGCGCCAGGTTCTTCAACAGCGACCGCCCATACTCCATCCGCTTCTCCACCGGCGACGAGTATCTGTCCACCTTCGACTTCTCCGGCGCGGCCGGCCAAAACGTCATGTGGTGGGACGACTGCCACTGCCGGGAGCCCAACGCCAACTGGCAGGGCGGCTCGGATTTCGGGTTCAACGGGGATTTCTTGGGTGCGCCGCAGCCAAGGAAGTTCGTGGCGACCCTGCGAACCAGCTTCTAGCACGCTCCGGCTGGGGGGCTCGGGTCTCCCGGCCCCTCAGCATCCTGAACGAACGCGGCTATTGTGTGGGGGCAACATCATGACATATCGAACGTCAAGCGTAGCGCGGTGGGGAGCCGTACTGGCGGTGGGAGGGGTTGCGATCGCGGGAGCCTGTGACCCCTTTTCGGTCAGCGATCCCAGCCGCTACACCGACGCGGCGCTGGACAGCGCGCTCGAATCGGTTGCCAACGGCGCGGAAGGACAGTTGCACCTGAGCGTGGACGACTACGTCATCTATACGGCGCTGCTGAGCGATGAGTGGCAACACACCGGCACCTGGGCCGGCTACGACGATGTAGACAAGGGACGGGCCCGTTACGGGACGTCGCCGGCCGACTACATCTTCACCGGTCTGATGCGCGCGCGGTATGCGACTCAGGACGCTCAGGAGCGGTTCCTGCGGCTGGGTCTGGCCGATACCGACCCCAAGGTGGTTCAGGTGAAGTCGGCCGAGGGGTGGATCGACCTGTACCTGGGCGCGAGCTGGTGCGAGGCCACCCAGGGGGCGGGGACGGACGCCATTTCCGATGTCCAGATGCTGCAGCAGGCCAGCACCAAACTCAAGGCCGCCTTGGCGCTGGCGCAACAGGCGGGGCTCTCGCGGTGGGTCGATATCAACCGTGCCGGCATCGCGCGCGCCAGCCTGTATGCGGGGAATTACGACGAGGCGCTCGCCTACGCGCAGCAAGTGCCGGACAGTTGGACCGGGTACTACGCCAAGTTCTCCACCACCAGCGACCCGCAGCGCAACTGGGTCGTGCTCACCAACACGGTCGGGTTCAACAAGGCGGCCGGCATGCGGGAGAAATGGTGGGCCCAGGTGGACACCATCAACTCCAAGCTCCGGGATCCCTGGACCGGCCAGCTGGATCCGCGGGTCGAGATCCGTCACCCGGGCGGGTCCCTAGGTGTGGATAGCAAGACGCCGCACTACAGCCAGTGGAAGTACAAGGGGCTCGCCGACGACATCGCGATCAGTAAGCCCCAGGAGATGCGGTTGATCGAGGCCGAGGTCGCCTGGCGCAAGAACGACTTGACGACGGCGATGTCGAAGATGAACGCGGTGCGCGCGGCGGTGGGTCTGAACCCCCTGCCGGACCCGGCCGGGAACGCCACCACGGTGCGCGACTATTTGCTCAGCGAGCGGTTCGCGGTGTTGTTCATGGAAGGTCAGCGCCTGGCGGACCTCAACCGCTTCGATCTCATCGGCTCGTATATCGGGACGGGGCGCCTCAAGAAATTCCCCCTCGCCCAGTTCGAGGCGCAGAACAGCCCCGGCGGGATCATCCCGGACGACGCGAGCAAGCGCTGCGCGCCGATCAGCTGAGCGCGATGGCCCATCCTGGTCGGAACGGCGGGGCGCCAGCCCCGCCGTTGCTGTCTCCCCCCTTGTGCCGTTCCAACTTGTTTCGCTCAAGGGTTCGCCCAGTGCGGACATTAGCCCCAACAAGTTGGAACGGCACTAGCCGCGCCGCCGCACGGCGGTTAAGTGTATCCGGCTATCAGATTCTCATCTTGTAGGAGGTGTCCTGTGAGACCCGTCGCGTTGGTGGGCGCGCTCTTCGGCGCGTCGCTGGCGTCCTCGCTCTCGGCCCAGGCGGTGGACTACCGCCGCGCCGAACAGATGCTGGATTGGAACGCCTCGCGCATGATCAGCGGCGACTCCGTGGCCCCGCAGTGGCTGCCCGACGGCAACCGCTTCTGGTACCGGAACAAGCTCGCTGAGGGCGCGGAATACGTGCTGGTGGACCCGGTGGCCAACGTCCGGCGCCTGGTGTTCGACAACGCCCGCCTGGCGGCGGCGATGTCCCTGGCGCGCGACACCAGTTACGACCCGATCAAGCTGCCGTTCACCACCTTCAAGTTCGTGGACCGCGAGCGGGACATTGAATTCAAGGCGAGCAAGAAGCTGTTCCGCTGCCAGTTGGCCTCGTACACCTGCACCGTGCGGGACACGCTGCCGGACGAGCGGCCCTTCGTGGTCTCCCCGGACTCGGCCTGGGAAGGGTTCGTCCACCAGTACAACGTCTGGATTCGGCCCCGGAACGGCGCCGACTCGATGCAGCTCACCACCGACGGCACCGACCCGCGCATTGGAGGACCATCGAGCACCCACGAGATCCCGCGAAGGTTGTTGCGCAGCTAAACGGGAAATCCGACGGGCTGATTCTCGATTGTCTCACAATGTATGTCTCCCAGCTCTTGGTGACTGGTCAGTCAGATGCGAGGATTGAGCAACAGGTTCGTCGTCTGTGTCACGCCCTTCGCCGCACACCGTATCCTGTGATCGTGGTGACGAACGAAGTCGGTTCCGGCATCGTGCCCGAGTTCCCGATGGGAAGGCGATTTCGTGACCTGGCCGGCCTGGCCAATCAGATTGCCGCCACCCTCGCCGACGAAGTGTACCTTCTCGTTGCGGGAATCCCGACCCTGATCAAAAAGCGCTCATCCTCTCGCAGGAGCGCACATGCGTCTCTCGTCACAGCTTGACATTCAGATTGAAGACGTGGAACACAGTCTGATGCAGCAGGCCCAGGCCCGCCTGGATCATCTGACGAAACCCCTGGGA
>JACPAP010000294.1 GCA_016180765.1 Gemmatimonadota bacterium | reverse complement strand
CCGGCGAGATGTACTTCGGGATCAGGAACTACACCATCGGGCAGGGACGCTCATTCACCGCCCAGGAGGCCCGGGCCGGCCTGCCCGTGATGGTCCTGGGCCACGACCTGGCGAATCGCCTGTTCGAGGGGCAGGACCCCATCGGTCGGGAGGTGAAGATCCAGGCCATTCCCTACCGGGTGATCGGTGTCGTCGAGGCGCAGGACAATCTCTTCGGGATTTCACTCGACAAGTTCGCTGTGGCACCGGCCACCTCGCCGGTCAAGCGGTTCGTGAACCCTCCCGGCGTCGTGGACGAGGTCCTCATCAAGGCACGCTCGGTCCCCGAGATGCAGCTGGCGATGGAACAGACTGAGGCGATCATGCGCAGCCGGCGCGAGCTGCGCCCCGCCGAGGACAACAACTTCTTCCTGGAAACGTCCGAGGGCATTCTGGATACGTGGGGCAAGATCAACCGGATCCTGCTGGCCGCGCTCCCGGGCCTGGTCAGCATCTCGCTGGTGGTGGGCGGAATCGTGATCATGAACATCATGCTGATGGCGGTGGCGGAGCGGACCCGCGAGATCGGCATCCGGAAGGCGCTGGGGGCGCGCCGGCGGGACGTTCTGCGGCAGTTCCTGGTGGAGTCCGCCACGCTCGCCGTGGTCGGGGCCATGATCGGCATCGCCGCCGGCGTCGCCTTGGCCGAAGTCCTCGCCGCCACCACGCCGCTGCCGGCCAGCGTCGCCCCGTGGTCCATCCTGGTGGGCGTCCTGCTCGGCGCCGGCGTCGGCATCGCCGCCGGCATGTACCCCGCCAGCCGCGCCGCGCGCCTCGACCCGGTCGAGGCCATGCGGCACGAGTAGCCATGCTGGCATGGTTCGAGGGCGTCGGCATCGCGCTGGATTCCCTGCGGAGCAACAAGACCCGCGCGGCGCTGACCATCCTGGGGATCGCCATCGGCGTGATGGTGGTCATGGTGATCGCCTCGATGATCACCGGGATCAACCAGGGGGTCACGCAGATCTTCGAGCAGGCCGGCCCGCGCACCTTCTACGTGTTCCGGTTCTTCCAGGGGGGCGTGGTGGTGTCGGACGGATCGGACGAGATGAGCCCCTGGCGCCGCAACCCTCCTCTGACCGTGGAGGAAGCCGAGCGACTCGGGGAGCTCGAATCGGTCGGGTTCGTGGTCCTCGACGAAGGCGCCGGCGCGCCCATCGACTTCGGCAGCCGGAAGCTCCCGTCGGTGAGCGTCAGGGGCGTGGGCGTCAATTGGCTCCGGGTTTCGGGCGGCGACGTGTACCCCGGCCGCTCGTTTACCGTGCTGGAGGAGCAGGCCAAGAGCCGCGTCATCATCCCCAACCAGAAGCTGGCCAACGAGCTGTTCGGTCAACGCGATCCCATCGGCCAGGTGGTGAAGCTGGCCGGCATTCCGTACGAGGTGATCGGGGTCTATACCCCGCCGCCCGATCTGTTCGGGGAGGGCAACCAGGCGCGGGCCGTGGTGCCACATCCCGCCTTCGACAAGTACGTGCCGCACTGGCGGGGCTGGATCAACTTCCTGGTGTCGCCGGCGCCCGGGGCCACCGTGGCCGAGGCGATCGAAGACGTCACGGTCACGCTGCGGACCATGCGGGGGTTGCGCCCGGGGGACGACGATACCTTCTCGGTGGTGACCGGAAATCGGGGTGCGGAAGGCGTTGGGGGCCCGCCGGCGGGAGATTCTGTGGCAATTCCTGGTGGAGGCGGCGACGCTCACCGCCGTAGGCGGTGCCGCGGGGATGGTTCTGGGGGGCGTCATCGCCGCGGTCGTCAACAGCGCCACCCCCATCCCCGCGGTGGTCCCGCTCTGGTCCATCATCGTCGCCCTGCTGGCCTCGGTGCTCACGGGCGTGGGGTTTGGGCTGTACCCGGCGGCGCGGGCGGCGAGGTTGGATCCGGTAGAGGCGCTGCGGTACGAATAATAAGGAGTGGGACGTGGCGGCGGTGGGTCCCGCAGGGTCTCTGGAGCGCGCGTCAGCGGAGCTTTCCACAAGTGGCGGGGCGGTCCCTGAGCGTGCGTTAGGTCCCGCAGGTTGAACCGGATCGCCGCTGGCGCCCGGACCGTCTGCACGCGAAGGGACCCGCCCCGCACTTGTGCAACGCACCCCTTAGTTTCCAGCCATGCATTCCCTCGAAGGCCTCCGCCTCGCCCTCGACTCCATCCTGAGCCACAAGCTGCGCTCGTTTTTCACCCTGCTCGGCATCATCGTCTCCGTCGCGTTTCTGGTGGCGGTGGTGGCCATCATCCAGGGCATGAACGCCTACGTCCGGGAGAACCTGGCAGGGGCCATCGTGGGGCGGAACGCCTTCCAGGTGCGACGTGATCCCATTCAAGTGGGCCTGATCGATGACGAGACGTTGAAGGAGCTCCGGCGCCGGCCCATCATCGCGCCGGAGGATGTCCCGTTCGTCGAGCGCGCGGTTCCGGACGCCGTGGCGATCGCCCTCCAGTCCGGCTGGCCGCCTCCCCAGGCCGACGTCGTCTGGCGGAACCGGACGGTGGGCGACGCCTTGGTGTTCGGCATCACCGCCCCGTACATCGTGGTGCAGGACTATGCGATCGCCGCGGGTGAGCCGATCACCGACGTGGACGTGCGGGAGCGCCGCCCCGTCGTGGTGCTAGGGTACGACGTGGCCAGCAAGCTGTTCGGCGAACTGACGGCCGGCATCGGGCGGAAGATCCGGATCCGGGGCACCGAGTTCACGGTGAAGGGCGTCATCGCCAAGAAAGGCACGGTGCTGGGCCAATCCTGGGATGGCTTCGTCATGCTTCCCTTCACCACGTTCGAGGCGCTCTACGGGCGGCGCCGCACCACGGTGATCGCCGTGAAGATGCCGGAAGCTCACCAGGTGGTGGACGCCATGAACCGGGCTCAGGAAGCCATGCGGATCGCCCACCGGCTGCGCCCCGGAGCGCCGGACGACTTCACCATCGATACCGCCGAAGGCCTGATCAGGTTCTGGGAAAACCTGACTCGCGTCCTCTTCATGGTGGTGCCGGCCGTCGTGGTGATCGGCGTCGTGGTGGGTGGCATCGTGATCATGAACATCATGTTGATGAGCGTGCACGAGCGGACCCGGGAGATCGGCGTGCGGAAGTCGCTGGGCGCGCGCAAGCGGGACATCCGCGACCAGTTCCTGGCGGAGTCCGTGACCCTGGCCCTGGTGGGTGGCGCGGTGGGGCTGGCGGCCGGCTGGACGGTGGCGGGGTTGGTGGACCTGGTCTCGCCGCTCCCGGCCCGGGTCACCTGGTGGTCCGCGGTACTGGCGCTGGGTCTGGGCGCCGGGGTGGGCGTGATGTTCGGGGTCTACCCCGCCTCGCGCGCAGCGCGGCTGGATCCGGTTGCCGCGCTCCGGTACGAGGTGTAGACGATGCCCCGCACAGTCCCACGGTGGGTCCCGCAGGGTCTCTGGAGCGCGCGTCAGTGGAGCGCGTGCCTTGGAAACACCTTCAGTGCACGGCGCGCGCGGAACTGCAGCGCGCGAAAGAGACCCTGCGGGATCCACCGCGGGACTCGCGTAGGCGTTTCTAGATGAGACTGGAGAGTCTAACCGAGGGCGTGGCCATTGCCGCCGGCGCCATCCGGGACAACAAGCTCCGCTCCGGCCTCACCATCCTGGGCGTCGTGATCGGCGTCGCCACCGTCATGGCCATGGCCTCCATCGTCACGGGAATCCGGCAGCAGATCGTCAGCACCCTGGAAGTGACCGGGCCCACCACTCTCCGGATCATCCGGTTCTTCTCGCAGACGCCGCTCAACCCCGACGCCTTGCCCCGCGAGGTGCGCATCCGGCCGGTCCTCAAGCCGGAAGAGGCGGAGGCGCTCGATGCCCTGCCGCAGATCCATTACGCCGCGATGTGGACCCAGGTCTTCCAGCGACTCGAGTACCAGGGCGTCCGGACCCAGCTGGCCAGCGTATTTGGGACCGACCACCGCTTCATGGAGATCGCGGGCGGCGCCCTGCAGGCCGGCCGGCTGTTTACCGAAGCCGAGGAGAATGGCGGCGCGCCGGTCGCTATCCTCGAGCGCGAGGCTGCGGATCGGCTGTTCGGCAGGCAGAGCCCGCTGGGCCGCGTGGTCCGGATCGGGGGCAAGCCCGTGAGGGTGGTTGGCGTCTGGGAACGGCCACTCAACTTCTTCGAGCCTCCCGGGGCGCCCAAGATCCAGGCCATCCTTCCGTTCGAGACTGCGCGGCGCTCGTTCTGGTACGACGAAACCAACTCCCTGGTCATCGGCGTGAAGCCCCGGCCGGGGGTCTCGGTGCCCCAGGCCATTGATGCGGTCACGGTGCAGCTCCGGCGCATGCGGGGAATCCGCACCGGCGATCCCAATACCTTCGACATCATCACGGCCGATCAAATCCTGGGCATCTTCGACCGGCTGACCGGCGCCTTCTTTCTGGTGATGATCGTGCTGTCCAGTGTGGCGCTCATGGTGGGCGGCATCGGGGTGATGGCGATCATGATGGTGTCGGTGACCAGCCGGACCCGGGAGATCGGCGTGCGCAAGGCGATGGGAGCCACGCGGCGGGACGTCCTGTGGCAGTTCCT
>JACPAP010000242.1 GCA_016180765.1 Gemmatimonadota bacterium | reverse complement strand
TCCGCCGTCGTTCATCAAGGCGACCGCCGGGATCAGCTCCGGCTTCGAGCTCCGGCGGGCGTTGAGCGGGCTGGTGACCCGGGGCGGGGCCACCTCGGCGCAGCTGGCTTCGGTCCTCGAGGCGGCGGCGGGGATCACCTCGGATTTCGAGCTGGCCGAGCTCCTGGTCACGATTGCCCGGCGCTACCCGCTGGACGACGTGCTGCGGCCGGCCTACTTCGCCGCCGCAGGGCGCGTGGGTGGGGATTTCGAGCACGGCCGAGCGCTCAAGGCGGTGATCGCCCGGAAGCCGCTGTCCGAGGCCACGGTGCTCGCCTTGCTAGAGTCGTCGGTGGGATTGCAGTCGGATTTCGAGCTAGCCGAGGTCCTGATCGCCGTAGCGAAGGCCTATCCGGTGAACGGGCGGATTCGCCCCGCGTTCCTCAAGGCCGCCGAGCACATCTCGTCGGAGTACCAACGGGGTCGCGTCCTGTCCGCGATCTTCCCGCGGAGCGCACCCGCCGAGTGATTCGAATCCTTGCCGCGCTGGCGCTGGGCCTTACCTCGACGGTGCTGGCGCAGAGCGGCGACGCCAACGTGCGTGCGCTGCGGAAGGAAGCCATGGCCGTGCGGGCCGCGACCGCGCCGGTCGTGGACGGGCGGCTGGATGACGCCATCTGGCAAACGGCCCGCTTCTTTTCCGACTTCGTCCAGAAGCAGCCCCAGGAAGGTGCCGCGCCCACGGAACGGACCGAAATCGCGTTCGTGTACGACGACGATGCGTTGTACGTCGGGGCGCGAATGCACGTGGCCGACCCGTCCACGATTCAGTCATTCGTCACGCGACGCGACAACGGCAGCCAATCGCAGCACGTCTGGATCTCGCTGGACACGTTTCTGGACGGGCGAACCGCCTACAGCTTCGGTGTCACCGCTTCCGGTGTACGGCTCGACTGGTACCACGCCTCCGACAACGAGCACGACATCAACGACGACTGGGATCCCGTCTGGGAAGCCAGGGCCCGGGTGGACTCGCTCGGCTGGACCGCCGAGATGCGCATCCCGTTCTCCCAGCTCCGGTTCAATGATCGGCCGGTCCAGACCTGGGGCTTGAACGTGGACCGGTGGATTCCGGAGAAGAACGAGGACGACTTCTGGATCCCGGTGCCCACCAGCGTCCGGGCGTGGTCGTCCTACATGGGACGTCTCAACGGCATTGAAGGCATCCGGCCGCGGCGGCGTCTGGAGCTGTTGCCGTACCCGACCGGCGCGGTCACGGTGCGCGACGCGCCGGATCCGTCGAATCCGTTTGAGGGAGCGGCGTCTTCCACCGCGCGCCTGGGCGGCGACCTCAAGATGGGCCTGGGGCCCAACTTCACGCTCGACGCCACGGTCAACCCGGACTTTGGCCAGGTCGAAGCCGATCCTGCGGTGGTGAACCTTTCGGCATTCGAGGTGTTCTTCGACGAGCGGCGGCCGTTCTTCACCGAGGGAAGCCAGCTGTTGAGCGAAGGCGGCGCGGGGGGGTTCTTCTACTCGCGCCGCGTCGGCGCCAGCCCTCCGGGCGATCCCGGCGGCGACTACGCTCGGGTGCCCAACACCAGCACCATCCTGGGCGCGGCCAAGCTCACCGGGAGGACCGGCCCGGGTCTCTCGGTCGCCGCGCTGGGCGCGGTGACCGCGCGGGAGCACGCGCGGACCTACGATCTGGCATCTGAGCGCAGGATCAGCGTTTGACACGGGGCGGTCCGTCCATGGCGACCCCGGCCTACCGAGTGGGCATCGTGAGCCTGAGCAACGGGTTCGCGGCCAAGACGCGGTGGCGGGGGCGAGTTTATTACGGGCGCCGGGAGGGCGGCGGGCTCACGTACCGGTTGAGCGGCGGGATCGCCGTGCGGCCGGCGCCTCGGTGGAGCCTCTCGGTGGATCCCAACTATCTGCGCCACGTGGACCACCAGCAGTATGTGACCGAGCTGGCCGGCGGCCCGGTGGCCACCTACAGCCGCCGCTACGTGTTCGCGACCGTGGATCAAAGCACCTGGCTGGCCCAGATCCGGTTCAACTACACCATCAAGCCGGACCTCACGGTCGATCTCTACGCCGAGCCCTTCGCCGCGAGCGGCCGGTTCTACGATCACGGCGAGCTGCCGGCGCCGCGGGCCCTGGGGCTCCGAACCTACGGCACGGACGGGAGCACGATCACGCGTGAAACGGACGGATCGTTCACGGTCACGGAAGGCGGGGACGCGTTCACCCTGCCGGCACTCGACTTCAACGTTCGTTCGTTGCGCTCGAATGTGGTGTTGCGGTGGGAGTGGCGCCCGGGAAGCATGTTGTACGTCGTGTGGCAGCAGGACCGCTCGTCGTTCTCCCCGTTCGGCGATCTGGTAAAGCCGCTTTCTTTGTTCGACGGGGTCACGGCCTCCGGCAACAACTTCTTCGCGATCAAGCTGAGTTACTGGTTGCCGGCCAGCTGAGGTCGGTAGGGTGGGGTGGTACAGTTAAGGGTATGGGCGTCCGAACCATGCGGTCTCCCAGGTCCGCGGCGTCCCCTCAGGAGGACAGGCTGAGACGGTCTGGATGTTGCTAACTGCTTGTATGACAATATGTTAGCATCTGGCACGCATTTCGCTCTGATAGAGCGTGGGAATACCAGGAGCAACCCGGAGGCGCATATGATGATCGCGATTCTCCTTCCCCTGCTGGCTGTGTCGGCGCCGCACCCGGCTCCCAAGATGGGCCTGCCGTTGGCGGACCCGCCGGTCAAGGTGTGGTTGAACGACGACCGCTTCGTTCGGGGCGATCACGTACGCGTCTACGTCAAGACCGATCGCGATGGCTACGTCGTGGTGCTGCACGCCGAGCCCGACGGCCGGGTCCGGGTGCTGTTCCCGCTGGATCCTGGGGATGACAACTACCTGCAGGGCAACGAGACCTACGAGGTGAGGGGTCGCGGCGACCGTGAAGCGTTTACCGCGTATGACTCCCGCGGGACGGGTGTGGTATATGCGGCGTTCTCGCCCGACCCCTTCCGGTTCGACGGTCTCGTCCGGCAGGACCACTGGGATTATCGGGTCGACGCGTTCCGGGTGGGCGACGACGACGAGGCCGATCTCTCGGAGCTGGCGCGCCAGATGGCCGCCGGCGCCCGGTTCGAATATGACCTGGTCCGCTACGACGTGTCGGAACGGGTGGCGTACCGGTCGTACTCCCCGCACTACCACGGCGGCTGGTACGACTCCTGGTACGACCCCTGGTATCGCCCGTGGCGGTCGGGGTTCTACGTCGGCATCTCGTTCGGCCGTCCCTGGTACTACTCGTCCTGGTACCACGATCCCTGGTACTACGACCCCTGGTACGACCCGTACTACTACAGTGTGGCCTACTACCGGCCCTACTACTACCGCCCGTACTACTACGGCTCCTGGTGGTACCGGCCGTACGGGTATCGCACTACGGTCATCTACACGTATCGGAACAACTACTACGGGTATCCCTACGGCTGGAACGGATACCGCACGGGGACCGTGACGCCTCGCCGCTACGCGTTCAACTACGTGCAGCCGGGACGACGCACGCTCAGCCTCTACGACCCCAGCCGGAGCGTGATCACGGCCCGCCAGCGCATCCAGCCGCCCACCGATATTGCAACGCCGGTGGTGGCCGTGCCGCGGGTGCGGGATCCCGGTCCGGTCCCGTCGGATGGGCGGCGCGCCGATCCGCAGCTGCAGGGTCCGGCCAAGCCCCGGACCGAGCCGGTGACGCCGGGCCGGCGCGCCCCGCCCCAGGGGCAGGAGCCCCGGCGGGGCGGGAGCGATCAGCCACGGCGGGTGGAGCCCACCACGCCCGAGCGCCGGTCGGCGACCGACGCGCGGGAGCTGGCGCGCGGCGTGAACGATCAAACGCGACGGGTTGGGCCTGCCACGCCGGCCCGCCAGCCGCGCGGGCTGGTACCGCTGCGCGAGGGCGATAACCGCGCGGTGTCGCCGCGGCGCGAGGCCCAGGATCGGACGCTGGATCGGCCGTCACGTCCGGAAATCCGGCAGCCGGAGTCCAGCGCCCGGCCGCGGCTGGAGCGGCGCTCGGCGCCGGAACGGCGCGATGCGCCTTCCCAAGCCCGGCCGTCAGAGCCCAGGGCTCGGTCGCCGCAAGCAAGCCCGCCGCGGAGCAGCAGCCCGCCCCGAGCGAGCAGCCCAGCACCACGCTCAGGTGGCTCGTCTGCGCCGCGAGCGGCACCCCGCGCTCCCAGTGGCGGCGGCCGGTCGGCTCCCCAAGCGGCGCCGCGGAGTGGCGGGGGCGGCCGGTCCGCCCCGTCGGCGCCGAGCTCGGGACGGCGGAGGGGGTAGGAAACGGGGGTCGAGCGGTGATCTCCCCTCGCTACGCCGCGCTCGTCGCCGCCCTCCTGGCCTTGGGCGCTTGTGTTCACAGCGAGGTGTTCCGGCTGGACACTGGCGTTCGGCCAGCCACGGACCCAGCCTCGATTCTCCTGCTGGGCAAAGAGCCCGAGCAGAGCTACACGGTAGTTGGCCTGGTCTCGGCCTGGTCGGGGTGGGGGATGGGGCGTGTCAGCAAACGCCTCCGCCGCGAAGCTGCACGGATCGGTGGTCAGGCGCTCCTGTTCGATTCAGAGTCCTTGGCGGAGGCGCAGGGCAACCCGCGGCTGAGTGCCAAAGTCATTGTGTTTGATCGGCCGCCCCCGGCCAAGCCGCCGTCCAAGTAGGCATCGCTCGCCCCCTCCTCAGGCCCCGGGGCAACCCTCCGGGGCCTGTTCGCTTCTGCGCGCGTGTCCACCCACGAGCCCGCCTTGAGCAACTAGCGACGCCCAAGCATGGGGGCTAGCTTCTCCCCGACGACTCCGTAGGACGATCCACCAAGGGGTAGGTCCATGAACACGCACGATCTCCAGAGCACCGCCCAGGCCATGGTCGCGAAGGGGAAAGGCATCCTCGCGGCCGACGAAAGCTTCGGCACCATCGAGAAACGCTTCAAGAGCATCAACATTCCCTCCACCGAACCCAACCGCCGCGCTTACCGGGACCTGCTGTTCACCACGCCGGGCATTGGCGAGTACATCAGCGGCGTCATCATGTTCGACGAGACCATCCGGCAGAAGTCCGAGTCCGGCACGCCGTTCCCCGAGGTGCTGAAGCGCCAAGGCATCCTGCCGGGCATCAAGGTGGACAACGGCGCCAAGGACCTGGCCGGGTTCCCGGGGGAAAAGATCACGGAAGGGCTGGATGGGTTACGCGAACGGTTGGCCGAGTATCGCAAGCTCGGCGCCACCTTCACCAAGTGGCGGGCGGTGATCACCGTCGGTAAGGACATCCCCACCCGGTTCTGCATTGACGCCAACGCCCACGCGCTGGCGCGCTACGCGGCGCTGTCGCAGGCAGCCGGACTGGTGCCCATCGTGGAGCCCGAGGTCCTGATGGACGGGGACCACACCATCGGGCGCTGCGAGCAGGTGACCGAGACCACGCTCACCAGCGTGTTCTTCCACCTGGAGGCGCACCGTGTGGTCCTCGAAGGCATGGTGCTCAAGCCCAACATGGTGATCTCCGGCAGCAAATGCCCCACGCAGGCGGGTGTGGAGGAGGTGGCGAAAGCGACCGTGCGGTGCTTGAAGCGCACCGTGCCGTCCGCCGTGCCCGGCATCGTGTTCCTCTCGGGCGGCCAGACGCCGCAGGTGGCGACGGACCATCTCAACGCCATGAACGCGCTGGGCAACCTGCCCTGGGAGTTGTCCTTCTCCTACGGTCGCGCGCTCCAGGACGAGGCGCTCAAAGCCTGGAAGGGTGAGAAGGCCAACGTGACGGCCGGCCAGAAGGCGTTCGCCCACCGCTCCAAGTGCGTCAGCGCGGCGCGCTACGGGAAGTACTCGGCAAAGATGGAAATGGCGGCGGCGTAGGACGGGAGACGCCGGCCCGTTGCCCTTGAGGGGGTGCCTGTCGCCGTCGTTTCCGTCCGCTAGATTTGGGCGCCGTGCCCGAAGAACTCTCCCCCCAGGACATCGAGCAGCGCCTGACGCGGGCGCTGGGCCCCAAGTACGAGGTACGCCGCTTGCTCGGCCGCGGCGGCTTCGCCGAGGTCTACGAAGTCTGGGACAAGGACCTCGAGCGGCGTCTTGCGGTCAAGGTGCTCCGGCCGGACGTCGCCTGGACGCCCGGCATGCTGGACCGCTTCCGCCACGAGACCAAGGCGGTCGCCCGGTTCAGCCATCCCAACATCCTGGCCATCCACTTCGTGGGCGAAGGGGAAGGGATCGTGTATTACGCGATGCCCTTCGTGGAGGGCCAGTCCCTGGCGGATTTGCTGCGCAAAGAAGGGCGGCTCCCCTACGAGCGCGTGGTGAGCCTGGCTCGGCAGATCCTCGACGCGTTGCAGCACGCGCACGACAGCGGCCTTCTGCACCGGGACATCAAGCCGGACAACATCATGATCGATCGGGCCACCGGCAAGCCGCTCCTGGTGGATTTCGGAATCGCCAAGCGGCTCGATGCCGGGAAGGGCATGACGCAAACCGGCTTCGTGGTGGGCACCCCGCAGTACATGAGTCCCGAGCAGGCGCTGGGGGACACCAAGCTGGATGCGCGCTCGGACCTGTACTCGATGGGCGCGGTGCTGTTCCAGATGCTGACGGGGGCCCCGCCGTTCGAAGGGGAGACGTCCCAGGAGGTGGTGGCAAAGCACATCGCGGAGCCGCCCCCCGCCCCCCTGGCGGCGAACCCGCAGGTCCCCCAATGGCTGTCCGACGCAGTGGTCCGCTGTCTGGCGAAGAAACCTTCGGAGCGGTTCCAGTCTGCGGCCGAGATCCTGGGTGCCCTGGAGCAAGGGATGGCCTCCATGCCGCCGCTGGCGGTGAGCCGGGCCCAGGCTTCGGCCGCGGTGGGAGCGACGGTGAAGATCGAGAGCGGCCGGCGTCGCGCGGCCACGGCCCCGGAGGTCCCTGCGGCCGCTGCGGCCCCTGCCGCATCTGCCGCCGCCGCGCGACCCTGGCTCTGGGCCATCCTCGGAGTCGTGGCGGCAGCCGGGGGAGCCGGTGCCTACGTCATCCTCACCCGCCCCGTGCTGGTCTTCGAGAACCGTCTGCTGGAGCCGGTTCGCATTGTAGCTGGTCCGCGCGAGCGGGTAGTAGAGCCGGGCACCACGCTTCGAGTGCCGCTGCGGCGCCGGATGGCAGCAGTGGCGGAGTGGCGGATGCTCCGGCCTACGTCACCCCGGGGCGAAGCGATGGGCGTCGAGGTGCGGGGCAGCCTGGCCCTGGACCATCCACGTGGGCGAGTTCGTCGGGCGGCTGAGGCCCGCGGAACGGCGGGCGCCTTCTTCGCGCCGCTCATTACCAACAACACCGGACAGCCGATCAGCATCACCGTGAATGCCGGCCTGGCGGGGGCACTGTCCTGCCATTGCACGGTACTTCCGGGGACGTCGCGTGCCCGCATCGGTTACTACCTGCTGTACCAGAATTCGACGGTGCGGGCCGAGGACCCGCAGGGCCGCACCGCGACGTTTACCGACCTGGGGCCCCAGGTGGATCGGGGCACCGGCATGGTGTCCCTGCGGTTTGGGCCAACGGATCTGAGACGGAGATGACGCAGAGGCTGCAGGGTTGGCGAGTAGCCTTGGGGCTTATGTCTTGCTGGGCCGTGGCGGCGTGCGCGCAGCAGCCGGCGGCCCCTGTCACGGCGTTCGTGGGCGCGCGGTTGATCGACGGGACGGGGCGGCCCCCCGTCGAGGATGCCACGCTCGTGGTCCAGGAGGGACGGATCGTCGCTGCGGGCCGGCGGAGCGACGTACAGGTCCCGCGCGGCGCGACCGTCGTCGACCTGACGGGCCAGACCGTCATCCCAGGTCTCATGAACGCGCACGGCCACGTGGGCGACACGCGGGGCCTCGAAGCCGGACACTACTCCCAGGACCACGTCCTGGCGCAGCTCGGCCTGTATGCCCGCTATGGCGTCACCACCGTCATGAGCCTGGGCGGCGACGGCGAGCCGAGCGTCCGGCTGCGCGACGCGCAGGATACGTCGTCGCTGGACCGCGCCCGACTGTACATCGCCGGTTCCATCGTGACCGCCGAGTCCGCCGAGTCCGCCCGGAAGATGGTGGACGAGAACGTCGCGCTGGGCGTGGACATCATCAAGATCCGGGTAGACGACAACCTCGGCACTTCTCGGAAGATGGCGCCCGAGGTGTACCGCGCGGTCATCGACCAGGCTCACCAGAGGGGCAAGCGCGTCGCCGCTCACATCTTCTATCTCGCGGATGCCAAGGACCTGTTGCGTTCCGGCGCGGACCTGATCGCCCACAGCGTGCGAGACGACCACGTGGACACGGACCTTTTCACCCTGCTCAAGCAGCGGAACGTGTGCTACGTGCCCACGCTGATGCGGGAAGTCAGCACCTTCGTTTACGCATCGCGCCCTGCGTTCTTTGAGGATCCATTCTTTCAGCGCGAAGCCGACACCGGGGTCGTCCGGGCGCTGGCTGATCCCAGGCGACAGGCGCGGGTGAGAACTGATCGGGCGGCGCGAGCCTACCAGCGCGCCCTGGCAACGGCCAAGAGAAACCTGAAGGCCCTGTTCGACGCCGGCGTCAGGATCGCCATGGGTACCGATACCGGCCCGCCGGCCCGGTTCCAGGGGTACTTCGAACACCTGGAGCTGGAGCAGATGGTGGATGCCGGGCTCACGCCCATGCAGGCGCTGGTCGCGGCCACAGGCGATGCGGCGGCCTGTTTGCGGCTCCCCGATGTCGGGACGCTGGAGCGGGGGAAGTGGGCGGACTTCGTGGTGCTGCAGGCGGACCCGCTGGCGGACATCAGGAACACCCGGCGGATGGAATCGGTGTGGATCGCCGGCAACCGAGTCCCGGGCAGGTGAACTGCGTAAGGGGTGAGCGGTGAGGGGTATCCCTAGCCCTAGCCCCTCGCGTCTCTCTCTCCGCTCCGACGCCATTGCCTAGCCGATGTGCCCCTCGGTATAAGTAAGAGCGCATGACCGGACCTTCCGAACCGAGCCACGCGCGCGGGTGGGCCAGGGTGTACCCCACGTCGCGGCCATTCACCATTCCCCGCCTGCGCCAGGGCGTGTGGTATCCGATCGTGAATCCGGACCTGGGGGAGCGGGTGGTGGTGCAGGTGAAGGACCGTCGGGTCGCCGTCCCCAAGCGGCTACTCGAGATCCGGGCCAAACGGCCCACGCGATTCACGGTGGTCTATCTGGCGAGGAACCAGCCCAACCCGGCCGAAGGCACGGCCCGGTACTTGGGGCGCAAGTACGCGGTGTGCCCGGCCTGCGGCGTCCGGGTGCGGCTGGCCGGCGAACCGGAACGACTGCAGTGTGTCGAGTGTGGGCACCAGGGGGAGGTGGCGTGGTGGGAGACGGGATGAGGCAAGGGAAACGGGACGCAATCGCATGGTCTTGGGGGTGGTGCCTTGTGACAGGGTCAGGCGCGCTTGGCGTCGCCGCCTGCGCCAAGCCCGGGCCGCCTCCGATGCCACCGGGACCCGCCGGGCCCGGGTACGTGTTCTATTACCAGGACGCTTCCGGGGTGCATCGGCTGGACGCGCGGAGCGGGGCGAACAGCATGCTCTTCTCGATCGCACAGCCTCGCGTGGCGAGCGCGGTGTCGCCGGATCATTCCAAGCTGGCGATTGGGTACAGCGGGGCGGACTCGTCACGTCTGGTGGTGGTGGACGTCGCCACCGGTGCGGTGAGGCGACTCCACGCCGCGGGCAGAACCTACCGGTACACGCTCGCCTGGTCGCGGGACGGGACGCGGCTCGCCGTCGGGTATTTCACCGAGCGACGGGTAGGGCGCGAGACCTTGCCCGGAGCCGGGGCCGTCGTGATGGCGTCTGTGGATGGCCGCCTCACGTGGGTGGGGTGCGAGGAGTCGAAGATCGTGTACGCCTGGGTCGCCGCGGACACCATCGTAGTGGGCGACGGACGGGCGCTGTATCCGGTGGATGTCCAGGGCTGCCGCGGCGACGCCGCGATGCGGCTTCGGGGAAAGCGGGAGGTGACGTTTTCCCCAGACGGCAAACGGGTGCTCTACCTGGTCACCGGTCAGGCGCGCCGAGGGCAGCGCACCGTGGCGGCCACGGAGCTGCACGTCGCGCGATACGACGGCGCCGGTGCGCGCCGCGTCATGGGTGACCCGTACGATCCGCAGCACGCCCGCTGGTCGCCGGACGGGAGCCGGATCGCGTTCGACGTGCGGCCGCCCGGCGGTCGGGCCCTGCGGCATATCGCGGTGTTGGACGTCGCGGAACAGCGGGTGCGGTTCTTCCCCAGCCAGACCCCCGAGGGCACGCCGCGCGACACCCATCCCTTCTGGGCGCCGGCTGCGGCGACGGTGGTGCACGACCGCATGCTGGGCGGCCAAACGACGAAGATCCTCCGGACGCTGGCACTGGATCCGACGGCGGTACAGACGGAGCCCACCGTGCTGTTGAGCGGCAATCCTCCGGGCACGGTCTGGGGGTGGGCGGACCAGTCACATCTGGTGGCGGTGTCGGACCAATGGGTCAAACTGCTGTCCACCGAGGGTGCAACCGTCTACGACATGCCGGGCCGAAAGACGATGCTGGGCGTGGCGGCCATAAGACCGTGAGAAGTGAGGAGTGAGATGTGAGAAGGGCGCGGCAGACACGCCTCGCTTCTCACGTCTCACATCTCACGTCTCACCGCCGGGAAGTCCTGGCCGATCTCCTCGCCCGCCATCAAACCCAGCGCCACGAACGTCAACGTCGCGTTGCAGCAACTGCCCGTGACCGCCGTGGGTGCGCCCACCACGAACAGGTTCTCGTGGTCGAAGGTCCGGCCAGACCGGTCGCACACGCCGCTCCTCGCGTCGGTGCCCATTCGGCACCCACCGCCGGGGTGGTCCTGGAAGTTGTCCACGCGCATCGTGAGAATCTCGCCGTCGCCGGCCTTGGCCATGCGCTGGAACAGCTGCTTGATCGTCTCCTCGGTGTACGCTCGGAGGGCCGCGGACTCATCGCTGTCGCGGTAGCTGATTCTGGGAAGCGGGTCGCCCCAGGGATTCTTGCGGCTCGGGTCCAGGGTGACCGTGCTCTCCCTGTGAGGTAGCACGTCGTAATACGCGCGAACCCGAGCCGTGCCACGCTCCGCGCGTTGTCGCCAGTCGGCAAGCAGGTGGTTCCCCAGGAGCACGTTTCCCGCGTCGTCGCGCACCCGCGGTTCCGCGCCAACCGATGACTCCCAGATTCGGAGATCGTGCCGCACGTATCTCGCCAAGCGGCCTGGTCGCATGAACCTGTGTGACATCAGGCTGTGCTGGCCGTTGATCCCGGGGTAGAGCCGGAGCGGTAACCGGATGAACGCGGACACGTTGCGGTGCCCATTCATATACTTGCCGACCAGCCCCGTGCGATTCGCCAGGCCGGTCGCGAATCGGGCCGTGGCCGAGACCAGCAACAGGTGCGGGCTCCACACGTAGCCGGCGGCCACCACGAACGTCTTGGCGTGAAACTCCACCGGCTCGTCGGGCCGATCCCGGTGCACCGCGACGGCGTGGGAGATGCGGTCCGACCCGCGCTCCAGCTCGAGCCGGCGCACCAGCGTACGGGTAATCAGCTCGACCTTCCCGGCCGCCCGGAGCGCGTTCCAGGTAACGTCCGGTGAGTACTTGGCGCCCACCGGACAAATGGGCGAGCAGGTGTCGTTGCGGCAACACACCGCGCGCCCGCGGTACGGCACCGAGTTCTTGGCCGATGGCTGGCTCCAGAACGGGGCGCCGACCTTTTCACCCCATGGCTTCAGCAGCTCCAGGTTGTACGTGAGGGGTAAAGCGGGCTGCGGGTATGGCTTGGAACGCGGACCGTCGGCCTCCGGCGGGCCTTGTTGGCCGGCCACGCCCATGCGTTCTTCGGCTTCCTGATAGAACGGCTCCAGATCGTCGTAGGAGATGGGCCAATCATCGCCTACGCCGTAGAGGGACTTGACCCGGAAGTCCTCCGGCGTGAAGCGCGGTGTCACCCCGCCCCAGTGCATGGCCAGTCCACCGACGCCCATCGAGCGCGACTGGATGCGGTCCACCTCGAAGCCGTCCAGATGGTCGTGGGGCCAGGGGCTCTCGCCGTAGTCGAGCATGCGCTGCCGCAGGCGTGGTCGCTGGGCCAGCGGGGGCACGTCGTCGCCCGCCTCGACCACCACGATCTTGGCCTCGCGCTCGTCGGCCAGCTTTTCAGCCAGCAGGGCAGCGGTGATGCCGGAGCCGATGATGCAGATGTCGGATTCGACGATCTTTGGCATGGTATTCCCGGCGGCCGAGAAGTGAGACGTGAGAGGTAGCACCACCGGTCTCATCCCCGCGTCTTACGTCTTACTGCTCACGTCTCACATCTCACGTTTCACGATCCCGACATCGGAAGCGGCCGATTCGCCTGCTCGGCCAGGGGCCGGCAGCTGTAAGGATCAATCTTGGCCTGGTAGCACAGATTGGTGGCTTCGGGCGTCTGCGCCCAGTACGCGAGGAGCCCCACGGCCACGTGGCGGGCCTGCACCGGATCGGGCAGCCGGTCTACTCGCTCGCGCGCCAGCTGGCGGCGGATCATCTCGGTGCGCTGCTCCAGGCTGAGTGCCGCGAAGGTCACACCGAAGCGTTCCTTGGCCTCGAGGTCGAGCGCTTCCAGCTGTGCCGTCCAGCCGGGGCCCGGGTGCGCCGGCGTGTATTCCAGGTTCCCGGTACCGTACCCGTGCGTCACCTCGGCAGCGGGACGGTAGCCCGAGAGCCACGCCTGGAAACCGGTCACCGCTCTTTGAATGCCATCCAAACCCAGCTCGCCCGGGAGGACCGTTTGGCCGAGCGCATGCAACGTGCGGGCGTCCAGCTGAGCGGAGCCGGTGCCAGCCGGCGTACACGCGGCGGCCGTGCCCGCCGCGACCGCCGGCACCGCCGTGGCGACGGTCTTGAGAAAGCGTCGCCGGTCGAGCGCGCTCATGGTGCCTCCTTCAAGGCAAAGGCCTTGAGCACCGCGTGGTCCCCTTCGCCGGTGGCGATCACGACGTACTGGCGACCGGCGCTGGTCTGGTAGGTCATAGGGACCGCATAGCCGTCCCGGCCCAGATCGGCCTGCCACAGGACGCGGCCACTGGTCTTGTCGAACGCGTACAGCACTGCCCCTCCACCCGTCACGAACACCAAGCCGCCGCCCGTGACGATCGGGCCGGGCGAGCCGCTCACGCCCAGTGGCGGGAGATCGAGGCCCTTGAGCAGCGGGTGGTCGCGGATCCACGGCGTGTCGCCTACGGTCACCTGCCAGCGATGCTCGCCGGTGTTCATATCGATCGCGACCAACGTACCGTAGGGTGGCTTGCTTACCGGCAGGGGTCGCGGTGCACGTCCCTGCGCGCTGCCGTCCGAAGCGTCAGCGGGCACGCGAATCCCAAGGGATGCGCTGCGGTCGAAGGAGTACCGAGCGTTGATCGTGTCGGAGGGTGGTGGCTGCATCAGCCGGGCGAGGTATGGCGAGTTGGTGGCCTTGATGTACAGGGTCCCCGTCTCGGGGTCGAACGCCGCGCCGCCCCAACCCGCGCCGCCAATGATCCCCGGCATCTGGATGGTGCCCTGGAGCGAGGGCGGCGTGAAGAGCCGCCCCATCCGGTACTGCTGCACTTCCGCGGCGGCCATCGCGCTGAGTTGCGGCGTGAAATCGAGCACGTCGTCCAGCGTGAAGCCCTGCTTCGAGAACGGCGCCGGCTTGGTGGGGAACGGCTGCGTGGGCCAGGCCTGCTCGCCCGGGACATCCGAAGGCGGAACCGAGCGCTCCTCGATGAGCCACACCGGCACGCCGGTCTCGCGGTCGAACGTGAACACGAATCCCTGCTTGGTCACCAGGGCCACGGCGTCAATGGTCCGGCCGCCCGGGCGGATGGTGATCAGGTTGGGCGGGGCCGGGAGATCGTAGTCCCACAGGCCGTGGTGGATGGTCTGGTAGTGCCAGACGCGCTTGCCGGTATTGGCGTCCAGGCAGACGATCGTCTCCCCGAAGAGATTCGCCCCCTTTCGGTCCCCGCCGTAGAAGTCGTTGCTCGGCGTGCTGACCGGCAAGTAGACCAGGCCGCGCGCCATGTCCACCGTGAACGGCGCCCACACGTTGGTGTGCCCGGTGCGCCGCCAGGACTCATCCTCCCAGGTCTCGTTCCCGAACTCCCCCGGCTGGGGAATGGGATTGAAGCGCCAGACCAGCCTGCCGCTGCGGACGTCGAACGCCTGCACGTCGCCGGGCGGATCGTTGGGATACACCAGCCGGTCGCCCACGCCATTGCCGACGATCACGAGATCCTTATAGACGACGGGCGGTGACGTGTTGGTAT
>JACPAP010000293.1 GCA_016180765.1 Gemmatimonadota bacterium | reverse complement strand
CGCGAGGTCCAGGTACCAGGTGGACGGTTTGCGCGGTCGCGAGCGGACCCGGTCCATGGCGCTCCGCGAGAACGTCACGGGCCCCAGCCCCGGCGGCGCGCCCAGGCATTTTTGCGAGCAGGAGCCCGCGGCGTCCACGCCCCAGGCGTCGATCTCCACGGGCATGCCCCCCAGGGAGGTCACGCAGTCCAGGGCCACCAGCGCGCCGTACCGGTGGGCGATCTCGACGACCTCGCCAATCGGTTGACATGCGCCCGTGCTGGTTTCGGCATGCACCAGCGCCACGAGCCGCGCCGGCTTGGTGCGTAGCTCCGCCTCCAATCGGTCGGGCGGGATGACCTCGCCGAGAGGGGCGTCGATGGTGCGCACCTTGGCACCGGCCCGGCCGGCCATCTCGGCCAAGCGCTGGCCAAAGTAGCCGATCACCCCCACCACGGCGTCGTCCCCCGGCTCCAGCAGGTTGAGTAGGATCATCTCCAGCCCGGCCGTGCCGGTGCCGGACATCGGAATCGTGTGATGGTTCTTGGTCCGGAACACCTGCCGCAGCCAGCCCATGGTCTCGTCCATCAGCTGCAGGAAGTACGGGTCGAGATGGCCGACTAGCGGCGCGGCCATGGCGGCCAGAACCTGGGGGTCCGGATTAGACGGCCCTGGGCCCAGCAGCAGTCGGTCGGGAGGCGCGAGCTTGGCGGTGCGGTTCATGACGGCGTAAAGGATATGTTTGCCGGCGTTGGGATACCAGCGTAGACTGCCAAAGCGATCATTGACCTCGGAGGTCGTCATGAGCGTCTGGTCCCGTCGCCGGCTACTCGGCGTCGCCGCGGCCGGCGCCGCCGCAGCCGTGGCTCGCCGCGTTCCGGTGTTTGCCGCACCGCGCCCTGACTCTGGCACGGACCGCGGCGAGTACGAACCCTGGCTGGAGATTGATGCGGGGGCGCTGCGGCGCAACGTGGCCGAGGTGTCCCGGCTGGTCGCAGGCCGGCCGGTCTTCGCCGTGGTCAAGAACAACGGGTACGGGCTCGGCCTGGAAACCGTGGGCCCCTTGCTCGATCCCCTCCCCACCGTCGCCGGCCTCGCCGTGGTCAAGGCGGACGAAGCCTTCCGGCTCAGGGACGCGGGCGTGCACCAGCCGGTGCTGGTGATGGGGCTCGTCTCGGACGAAGAGGCCCTCGAGCTGGCCCGCCGCGACGTGCGGTTGGCACCATTTGCCCAGGATGCGGGAGAGCAGCTGGCGCGGATCTCCCGCCGCCTTGGCCGTTCGGTGCCGGTGCACCTTTATCTCGACACCGGCATGAATCGCCTCGGCATGCCGTACTACCGGGCGGGGCCATGGATCCGGGATCTGGCGGCGCGCCGCGAGGTAACCATTGAAGGCACGTTCATGTCCTTCACCGAGGATCTGGCCTTCGACCCGGAACAGCTGCAACGCTTCCGCGCTCTGGCTCATGAGCTTCGAGGCTCCGGCGTTCAACTCGGCAAACTCCACGCAGCATCGTCTCATGGGCTCTTTTTCCGGCGGGAGGCGTACCTGGACATGGTGCGCCCCGGGCTGGTGCTCTACGGGGCCTATCCGTCCGGCGCCGCGGAGCTGGAGCTGGCCCAACTGGCGCCCGCGTTTCGGCTCAAGGCGCGCGTGGTAGACGTCCAACAGCTCCGGACCGGCGACTCGGCGAGCTACGATCGCGCCTACACGGCGAGCAAACCCACGTGGATTGCTATCCTTCCGGCGGGTCACGCGGACGGTTACCCGCGGGGCGCGGTCACGGGCTGCCAGGTGCTGATCCGGAATCGGCTGTATCCGGTCATCGCCGCGGTGAGCGCGAGCCACACGATCGTGGAGGTCGGGGACCTGCAGACGGTCGAGGTGGGAGACGAGGCGACGCTGGTGGGACCGGACCGACCGGAGATCACGCCGAACGCGGTAGCGCAGCGGGCGGGTGTGTCGGTGTACGACGTGCTGATGCACTTGAGCGCGTTGTTACCCAAGCGAGTGGTCCAGGGTTGACGCGAGGAACAGACGCCCAGCGCTTGAGATCGTCCGGCACGGCACCGTGCCCTAGCCGATCGTCTGCCTCAACAGCCGGTACCAGTTCCCACCCAGGATCTTGTCGATCTCCGCACTGGTCCGCCCCCGTCTCGCGAGACCGTCCGCAATGGTTTCCATGCGCCGCGGATGGTTTAGCTCCGAGAGGAAGAACGGCCAGCGAAACGTTGCTGCGGTAACTGGCCGCAACCGCGAGAGCTCGACGATCAACTTCTGCTTCTCCTCCTCGGTATCCGGAATGGTCCGGTGCTCGCGGTCGCTCCCGATCCCCACGTGATCGATCCCCGCCACGTTCGCCGCGTGGTCAATGTGGCGTAGATAGTCATCCAGGTCGTTCCGCTCCTTGGGACCGAGGTAGGGATTGATCTGGTAAATCCCCACGACGCCACCCTTGTCCGCCATCGCGCGCAGCCCGGCGTCGGTCTTGTTGCGGGGATGATCGAACACGGCCTTGCAGCCGGCGTGGGTGATCGCCACGGGCTTGGTGGAGAACGCGATGCCGTCGAGGGTCGTGGCCTCACCGCAGTGCGAGAGATCCACCAGCATCCCCGTCTGGTTCATCCGCTCCACCACCTGGACCCCGAACGTGGATAGTCCCGCGTTGGTGCGCTCCAGACAGCCGTCGCCCAGGAGGTTGCGCGTGTTGTAGGTCAGCTGAACGATGCGCACGCCGAGGTGGTACAGGGTCCGGAGGCGCTCCAGGTCGTCCTGGGCGCGGGACAGCCGGTCGGGATGCGCCGCAACATGGCGGTCATAGCCCTCGATCTCCCGGCGCATGTCGTCGAACGCTTCCGGACCATGCAGCGCCGGGTTTCCCACCGTGACCACGCACCCGCGCATGCCGCTCGCCCGGATCTCGTCAATCAGGGCCATGTCGTAGTCGAGATGGATCTCGCCCAGGCCGTCAATGACGAGCCGGCGTGTCTGAGGCACCCCGGCCTGAGGTACCCCAGGCCAGATCGCATCCCATCTGACCGAGCCGGCGGCCAGGGTTCCCATCGTCGTCGCAAGGAAGTCGCGTCTGTTCACCAATCCTCCCAGCCCACGCGCCGCCCGAAAAGTGGGCGGCCAATCTGGCGGGAGCAAGCCGGGGCGGCGATGTTTGTCGCGTCCTTCCCCCTCCGAGGTCGCCAATGCGATGGAACATCGTTTGCCCCCTGGCACTGG
>JACPAP010000111.1 GCA_016180765.1 Gemmatimonadota bacterium | reverse complement strand
GTGGAGTGGCCACGGTTTGAGGGCGACGAGATGCGTGATCTGGCCGCCTATCTCGCGGCGCTGGCCCGACGGCCGCGGGAACGTGAGAAGTGAGACGTGAGAAGTGAGATGAGCGCAAACCATCCCGCACGTCTCACTTCTTACTTCTCACATCTCACACGCCGTCCAGACGGCGTAAGCCCGCCGGCTCCTCCCATGGCGGCAGCACCTTCACCAGCACCCACAGGATGACGAACGGGAGCGCGAGCAGCACCAGCGTCGTCGCCAGCCCCTCCAAGCCCAACAGCTCCACCTTGTAGACCGTGAGCCCGCGCAGGCTCTTGGAGAAGAGCTGCCCGCCGATCACCACGTTCCAGCGGATGCTGAAAATGCCGATCTCGACCAGCACCGCGGACATGAGATAGATCAACCGCCTCAGCTCGTCCGACCCGCGCGCCAGGCCCCGGTGCAGGGCGGGCGAGAACACGCCGAGGAACCCGAGCGGGATCAAGGTCCCCAGGACCAGCTGCAACACGATCAGACTGATGAAGAGACGGCTCTCGATCATCTGGGAGAGTATGTCAATCGACTCCTCGGACTCGTAGAGCCGGTGCACGAAGTCCAGCATCTCCAGCGAGACATCCACGATCATGGCGTAGAACAAGAAGCTGGCCAGCTTGTCGAGGCAGCGCATGTCCACCGGCCGGGAGCGGAACAGGCTGATCACCACATACAGGATGAGGACCAGCGCGATGCCGGACACGATGGCGGAGAACAGGAAGACCACGGGCATGAGCACGCTGCTCCACCAGGGATTCGCCTTGACCGAGCCGAAGATGAAGCCCACGTAGCCGTGGAGCAGGAACGCGGACGGGATGCCGATCACGGTGATCCAGCGTCCCGCCGCATCGTCGAACTTGAGCGACGGGTCCGACAGATCGGTGGCGCCCAGGGTGAGCCCGTAGTACAGCCACCGCCGCCACCCCACGGCCTCGCGGGCCCACAGCACCATGTCCTTCCGATACTCGAACCAGATCTCCAGCAGCAACACCACCGTCAGGTACCAGGCGTACACGAAGCCGAACATCGCCATGGCCGACTTGCGGTTCGGCGTGAGGAAGATCTCGTAGGAGCGCTCCGGGTGCCCCAGATGCGCCTGGAGCGGTAACGGGGCCACCAGCAGGAAGGCCAGCGCCGTGAGCAGGGCCAGGCGGTAGGTGGGCTGCACTTCCTTGACGTTGAAGACGCGTTCGAGCGAGGCCAGGATGAACGCGCCCGCCACCAGTCCCGTGATGTACGGGTACAGCACGATGAGCAAGCTCCACTGGAGCTCGAACTCGTTGGGGTAGATGTAGCCCTGCACGCTACCGCACCTCCCCGTCGAGGTTGGCGTAATAGACCTTCGGTCTCGTGTTGAGGTGCGGCTTCAGCACCTGTACGTCGTTCATGCGCATGAACCGCGCCAACGGCGTGGGGCGCTGCTCCACCTCGCCGAAGATCCGGGCGCCGGTGGGGCACACCTCCACGCAGGCGGGCACCAACCCTTTCACCAGCCGGTGGTAGCAGAGCGTGCACTTGGCCGCCACGTGCTTGGTGGGATGGAACCACCGGGCGCCGTAGGGGCACGCCTGGATGCAGTAACGGCACCCGATGCAGTACTGCTCGTCCACCAGCACCACGCCATCCGGGGTGCTGAACGTGGCGCCCACCGGGCACACCTGCACGCAGGGCGGGTTGGCGCAGTGGTTGCACAGCTTGGGCACGAAGAACGTGCGCCGGATCTCGCTCTCGGCCGCCGGCGGCGGGAAGCCGTCGAACCCGCCGTTGGGGCTGTCCACGGTCACGTCGCCGTCTTCGTCGATGACGTAGCGCTCCACCCAGGTGTTGAAATGGTAGCCGTCCAGCGGCACGTCGTTCTCCGCCTTGCAGGCCGCCACGCACCGGCCGCAACCGATACACTTCTGGATATCGATCCCCATGCCGTAGAGGTGCTCGGCGGGGTCGTAGGCGGCTTCCCCGGCCGGCCTCTGGGCGGCGGCTGCGGGAAGCCGCATCACCGCCAGGATCAGCGGGCACCCCGCAGCGCACGCCTTGAGCGCGTCCTCCACGAACCGCCGGCGATCCACCGCGGGAGTGGGGCGGGGGTCGTCGGCCGGCGCCACGGAGGGCTCTTCGTCCCGGGTCACTGCGTCTCGGGGTAATGAGGGTAATGGCACTGCCAGCACAGGTATCGCGGGTGGTGCGCCGCGAGGTCGATGCGCGGGGCCTCCGCCGGGCCGGAGGCACCTTCCGCGTGACAGCGGCCGCAGAAGGCCCGCTCCGCCGGTTTCGTCGGGCGGATCACGCGCGGGGTCACCTTGTGCTGTTGCGGTACCTGGTGGCAGGTGACGCACGGCAAGTTGGCGTGATGCGACAGGGCCTTCTGCCGCGCGATCTGGCCGTGGCAGGCGCTGCACTCCTCCGGCACCGCCGGCGGTACCGGTGCGTGCGGGTCATGGCACGTGATGCACGGCCTCAAGGGATTGTGCGCCACCGGGTCGATCTGTGGGAATCCGGTGGGTCGGGACGGATTGTAGGCGTGGCACAGGGGGCAGAAGCCCCGGTCGCGGGGCGCCGGCGGCTTGACGTCCAGGGGCGCATCTACGTGCGCCTGTTGGGGGCCGTGGCACACTTCGCAGGCCACCCCGCGATGGTTGCCGGCGGCGCGCTTCGCGGCCAGGTCGTCATGGCAGGCCGCGCATTCCTGGTGGCCCGCGTACTTCTTGGGATGCGCGGCGATGGAGTCGATCGCGGCCGCGCGGTAGTGCCCCAGCTCGCCGAACGTTTCCGGCACGAGGAACGATCGGGCCACCAAGAGCGCCGCGATCGCCGCCGCGAAGACGACCCCAAGACGGGCGACCTGCTGGGGCACCTTCACCGTCGGGTCCCGGTCAGAAGTTGAGCATCACTTCGCCCGTTACGCCGTTACAGAGACTCCGGCAGGCTCACCGGCAGCACCGTGCCGAACACGAACCGCTTCGATCCGTTGCCGGCGACATCGGTGTTGGGGTCCACGAACTCGTAGCGCCCGAACAGGCTCCACAGCGTGTTCTGCACCGGGAACGAGTACTGTCCCTGCGCCCAGTACCCCAACCCCGTCTGCTCGGCGGTAGCGAAGGCCCCCGCCCCGGTGGTCGGGAGATCGGTGTCCTTGCCGTAGGCCACGCCGCCCATCAGCTCGAGCTTCTGGATGATCCAGTTGGCGCTCCCGCCCACGCGCCAGAAGTGGGACTTGTCGGCCGGGTCCGACGCTACCAGGCCCACCAGCGTACCGTAGTAGCCCATGGCGGTGATACTCGAGCCCTGGTCGTTGAACAGGAAATGGTTGGTGACCACGAAATCACGATTCGTGTTGGGGTCCGTGGCGGTACCGGAACCCGTGTTGTTGATGCCGTTCAGCACCTGCGCGGAGAACCGGTTGCGTCCGCGGACGTAGTAGGCTTCCACGCCCAGCTGGTCGTTGGAGAAGCGGAAGGGAATGGCGCCGGTGATCGGCGTGCCGAACGGGGTTGGCGTCCGGATGCCCGTCGGGCGATCGAAGCCCGCCGTGCCGTCCCGCAGCAGCCAGTGCATCACGCCGGCGCGGAGGCCGCCGTAGGAGCTTGCCTTCCCCCACGCGCTGGCCAGGCTGGTAACGATCTCGAGTTCGTCCTCGGCCGCCCGCTCTAGTTCGAAGAAGCCCGAGTAGTTCTTGCCGAACGGCCCGGAGTAGAACAACGTCACGTCATTCCAGGTGAACTGGCTGGTGGCCGGAACACCTTGGGTCTTGTCGTAGTCATAGCGCATGCGGCCGCGGATCGAGACGTAATGGCCTACGTCGGTGACGTCCACTTTCTGACCGATCTCGTCCGGCATGCGGTAGCCAGCCCAGCGGAACTGGATCCCCATGCCGTTGAGCCGAGGAGCCGCGGGCCAATGGCAGGCGGAGCAGTCGAGCTTGTGCTTCCGGGCCCAGGCCGGAATCGGCGTGACGACTCGCTCCACATGGGCGGCGTACTCGGCGACGTAGTCCCGCACCCAGGCGGGTGTGCCGCCGGTTGGTCCGGCGGCTGGCGCCGCGATCCCGACCATGGCGGAGAGCCCAAGAGAAGCGACAATAAGCATTGATGATTCCTCTCGTGCGGGATACCGGACATGGACGAGGCCCTATCTAGCCCCGGCTCCTTAAGCCATTCATGAAAGGAATTGGAAGACCGGCTCAGAGGGTACGGCGGGCGTCCCTGCGCGCCAGCCTGATGGGGCGGGGCCCTACTGGATCTGTCCCGTTGGCGGCGGAACCGCGATCGGTCAGCGCGCCGTTCGGGG
>JACPAP010000110.1 GCA_016180765.1 Gemmatimonadota bacterium | reverse complement strand
CGTGGAGACGAACTACCTCAACGCGATGGGCCGCCTCGCCGAGGCCGAGGGCGAATCCGAGGTGTATCGCGACCTTCGGATGAAACTGTTTATTGACCCCGACGCGTTGAAGGCGCAATACGCGACCAGCCCGGAGTGGTTGAGGCAGTTGATGGACGCCTGGGCCGCCGGCCTGAACTACTACCTGTACAAGAACCCACGGGTCACCCCCAGGGTGATCAAGCGGTTCGAAGCCTGGATGGCGCTCAGCTTCACCGAGGGGAGCATCGGCGGGGACATCGAGCGGGTGAACCTCCGAGAGCTGGAGGCGTTCTACCGGAACCGCTCCCAGGCCCGAGCCCAGGCGCCCGCCGAGGAGGGCGAGGAGGGCGAGCTCGTCGCCGAGCCCGCGGGATCGAACGGCTTCGCCATCGCGCCCTCGAACAGCGCGTCCGGTCACGCCCTGCTCTGGATCAACCCCCACACGTCGTTCTTCTTCCGGGCCGAGCTGCAGATGACCAGCGACGAAGGGCTGAATGCCTACGGCGCCGTCACGTGGGGCCAGTTCTTCGTCTACCAGGGGTTCAACGAGACGGCCGGCTGGATGCACACCTCCAGCGGCGTGGACAACATTGACGAATATGCGGAGACCGTGGTGAAGCGAGGCGACAGCCTCTTCTACCGTTACGGCAGGGAAGAGCGCCGGCTCGTGGCCACCACGATCGCCGTGCCATACCAGACCGACGCCGGCATGGCCCGAAGGGAGTTCACCGCGTATCGGACCCATCACGGGCCCATCGTCCGTGAAGCGGGCGGCAAGTGGATCAGCGTCCGGTTGATGCAAGAGCCCGTGAAGGCGCTCACCCAGTCGTACACCCGGACCAAGGCCAGGACCTACCGGGAATTCCGCGAGACCATGGAGCTGCATACCAACTCGTCGAACAACACCGTCTTCGCGGACGCCGAGGGCAACATCGCGTACTTCCACGCCAACTTCGTCCCCAAGCGCGACCCGCGGTTCGACTGGACCCGGCCGGTGGACGGCAGCAACCCGGCCACCGAGTGGCGCCAACAGCCCGAAGCGCGCGGACTACCCCGCGTACATGGAGCGCGGCGGCGAGAACGCGCGGGGCATCCACGCCATCCGGGTGTTGGAGAACAGGACCGACTTCACGGTGGACTCCCTGATCGCGGCCGCGTTCGACAGCTACCTGCCGCCGTTCGAGGGCCTGATTCCCTCCCTGCTCCGCGGCTACGATCAGACACCTGTTTCGAGCCCGCTCAAGAGCCAGCTCGCCGAGCAGATCGCGGCGCTCAGGGCATGGGATTCCCGGTGGTCGGCGGCATCCGTCCCCACCGCGCTGGCCATTTTCTGGGGCGATGAGCTTTCGCAACGGGTGAGCGCGGATGCCAGGCGGGCGGGCATGCCGGTCTTCCAGTACATGGCGACCAGAACCGCGCCGCGGCAGCAGCTCGAAGCGCTGGCGGCGGCTTCCAAGAAGCTCACGGACGACTTCGGGACCTGGAAAACACCGTGGGGCGAGATCAACCGGTTCCAGCGCCTCACGGGAGACATCGTGCAGCCGTTCAACGACTCGGGCCCCAGCATCCCGGTGGGCTTCACCTCTTCGCGGTGGGGCTCGCTGGCGGCGTTCGGCGCGCGCGCCTACCCGCAGACCAAGAAATGGTACGGCACCAGCGGGAACAGCTTCGTGGCGGCGGTCGAGTTCGGCGACAGTGTGAGAGCCAGGGCCATCACCGCGGGTGGCCAGAGCGGCGCTCCCGCGTCTCCCCACTTCAACGATCAGGCGATGCGGTATAGCACGGGGGACTTGAGGGACGTGTACTTCTACCGCTCGCAGCTCGAGGGGCATGTCGAGCGGGAGTACCGTCCGGGGTCGCGCTAACCTGCAAGGCGCCACTCGGGTCCTTCTCGCCCTCGTCGTTGGCCTGGTGCTCGGCGCCGCCGCCGCCACGCACGCTGCAACGCTCGCGGCGGTCGTCAGGGGGTTCGAGGCGGTCGGTACGCTCTGGATCAACGCGGTCCGCATGACCGTCGTGCCGCTGGTGGTGGCGCTGGTCATCACCGGCGTCGTGTCCACGGCGGATAGCCGGCGCGTGGGCCGGCTGGGCGCGCTGGCGCTGCCGGTGTTCCTGGCGTTCCTCCTGACCGGCGGTGTGTTCACGCTCCTGGTGGCGCCGCTGTCCTTGGACCGCCTGGTCATCTCCCCGGAGACTGCCGAGAGTCTCCGCGCCGGCGGGGCGGCGGTCTCGGCGGGCGCGGCTGGCACGGGCGCGCCGCAGATGCCCAGCCTGGTGCAGCGAATCGTCGAGATGGTGCCCGCGAACCCCGTGAAGGCCGCCGCCGACGGCGCCATGCTGCCGCTGGTGGTGTTCACGCTGCTCCTGGGGCTCGCGCTCACCCGACTCGAGCCGGGGCGACGCGAGCCCGTGGTGCAGTGGTTCCAGGCGGTCGCCGACGCGATGCTGGTGCTGGTGAACTGGGTCTTGATCGTCGCCCCCATCGGGATCCTGGGCCTCGCCGTGGGATTGGGGTTCCGGATGGGAGCGGCCGCCGCGGGCGCCCTGCTGCATTACGTCATCACCCTGTCCGCCATGCTGTTGGTCTATATCCTGGCCCTGTATCCCGTCGCCGTGCTGTTGGGAAAGGCGCCGATCCGAACGTTCGCCGGCGCGGCGGCGCCCGCGCAGGCCGTGGCGTTCAGTTCGCGGTCGTCGCTCGCCGCCCTGCCCGCCATGATCACTGGCGCGAAGGACCGGCTGGGGCTCCCAGCTGCCGTTACCGGTTTCGCCCTGCCGCTGGCGGTGTCGGTGTTTCGGGTGAACGTCCCGATCGCCTGGGTGGTCGGCGTGTTGTTCCTCGGGAAGCTCTACGGCGTGCCGCTGGACCTAGCACCGCTTGGTGGCCTGATCGTGACGTCCACGCTGATCAGCTTCAGCGTGCCCGGGATTCCTTCGGCCAGTTTGTTCTTGATGGCTCCCGTCGTGGTGGACTTGGGCCTTCCCGCCGAAGGCGTCGGGATCTTAATCGCGGTGGACGCGATTCCCGACCTGTTCAAGACCACGGCCAACGTCACCGCGCACCTGGCATCGGTCACCATCCTGGCACGATATCAGGGCGCACCGCTTTCGTACGGGGCCCCGTGACACGCTGGGCCCGGATCACTGGACAAGGAAAGCACGGCTTGCGCCGCGGCGCCTGGTATCGCGTTGCGAGCGAAACGGAGGCCGCGTTCGTGGTGCTGGAGGTGAATCGGAAGCAGGTGGTGGTGCCGCGCGAAGTGGTTGAGCTGGCCGCGGAGCGGCCCATGCTCTGGACCGTGGTCGCGCGCGACCTCGGCGAATCCACCGGCGAGCAGACAGACGGCCCGGCGCTCGGGCCCCTGTACGGCGTGTGCCCCAACTGCCTCACCCGCGCGCCGGTGACCCGCGCCCAGGTGGAGCTCCGCTGTCCGGGCTGCGACCTCACGTTTGCCGTGGATTGGGGCTGACGCGACGGGCCGGCGCTAGTCCAGCTGGCGCCAAAACCGCTCCGGATCGCTTCGGTCCGATGCTCCGAAGGTGCGGCATCTTATCGTCCGGCTCGAGCCTTGGTGCGCCGCCTGCCAGCCGCGCGGACCAGGTAGGGCTGAACCACGGCCTCGAGATCTTGCCGGACCCAGTCCGTCGTCCGTCCCTCCCGATAGAACGCCCAGGCGAACAGCGATCCACCCACGATGGCCTCCACGGTGCGGGCCAGGGAGGCGGTGTCCGTGGAGGAGCGCAGCTCCCCGGCCGCCACCGCGGCGTCCAACAGCTCCCGGATGCCTCTCCTGGTCATTTGGGCCTGCGCCTTCACGTGGCGGTGGAACGCGGGATCGCTCAGATCGATCTGCAAGTAGCCGAGGTGATGCGCTAGCCCGCCCGGCCCTTCGCCCATCTGCGCTATGCAGTCGGCCCGGAGGGCGGCCAGCGGCGACCGGTTGGCGGCGCGAAGCTGGGCGAACATGCCGGTGGTCCAGTCCGCCATGCCCTGGTACAGCCGGAGCATCAGCTCACGTTTGGACCCGAAACGCTGTACCAACGCCCCTGGGGTAACCCCCGCCTCGTCGGCGATGTGGGCCAACGTCAGCTCACCCGCCCCTACGCGCGTCATGGCGCGATGGACCGCGGCGAACACCTCTTCGTCGGTTGCCTTCTTGGGCCGCGGCACCTGCCCCCCTTGACAGTTTCTAAACGGTGATTTAGTCTGGTGCCTCGTAACTATATCGCCGTTTAGTATAGACGGTGGTCGGGTGCGGCGCCACCGGCTTGGGTCCCGGGCGGCGAGGAGGGGTCGCCCCATGAAGTCTCGCAAGATCATCGCGTACTTGGCCACCAGCGGCTCCGCGCCACGCCCGGGAAGGACATCTGGATGATGGGGGGTGGCGTG
>JACPAP010000109.1 GCA_016180765.1 Gemmatimonadota bacterium | reverse complement strand
CCCGGAGGGCGGCCAGCGGCGACCGGTTGGCGGCGCGAAGCTGGGCGAACATGCCGGTGGTCCAGTCCGCCATGCCCTGGTACAGCCGGAGCATCAGCTTACGTTTGGACCCGAACCGCTGTACCAGCGCCCCTGGGGTAACATCGGGCCGTTCCTCGACGCGGGGGAGATGGACGAGTTCTCGATCCACGTCATCCCGGCGTTCATCGGCGAGGGGATCCCCCTGGTAGCGCCAAGGCATCGGCACGTGCCCCTCAAGCTGCGCTCGGTGCGGAGGTTCGTCGATGGCGTGGTGCATCTGCACTACCTCGTACCCCGGCGGGGGTCGTCAAGGAGTCCCCGTACCACCGACCCGAGACAATCGAGGAAACGGCAGAGCTGGTCAGCGCGGCAGGGGGCCGGGGGATCGCGGTGCGGGTCGATCATGGCGTCGAGGCGGAGGTGAAGGACCTGTTCCAGCGGGCAGAACGCGAGCTGGGGCGGCTCGACGTCCTGGCGGACTCGGTCGCCGGGCAGGACATGATCCTGGCCGGGTGGGAGCCGACCTGGAAGACCGATCTCTCCAACGCGGAGCTGGCCCTGCGCCAGGGATTGCTGTCGCACGTGTACACCGCCAAGTACGCGGCGACGCTCATGCCCGGGGTACCTGAGGTCAGATTTCATGCTGGAGCACTTCGGGGTCACCGAGGAGAATTGGCGCGAGGGTGCCAAGAAGGGCCCGAACTTCCTGGAGTCCGAGACGCCGCTGTACTTCGGCCGGGCCGTGGCCGCTGGCTGCCGACCCCAGAGTCATGAAGCGCACGGGTGACATCACCAGCTCCTACGAGTTGGCTCGGGAGTACGCCTTTACCGATTACGACGGCCGTCAGCCGCACCTCGACGACCATATGGCCCAGGAGGTGGTTAGGTCCCTCACGTGGATGCGTGAAGGGATCGAACGGCACGTCGCCTGGCTGGAGCGCCTCGCGGCGCGAGGACGCCGGTACCTGGGACGAGGCATGACGACGGTATCCTAGCACCACGCCTCTAGCCAGGGGTGGGGCTCGACCGCTAGCATCCTGCTCGACGCCATTGCGCGAGAACATTCGGGAGCTGGACGCGTTGCTGGCCGACGCCACGGTGGCCCGATCCGGAGCGGTGGCCACGAACAGCGGAACCTCCGCCGACCCGGATCGTGTGGTTCAGCTCCTCCGCCAATCACGGGACGACGCGGCGGCGCGGTTGGCCCAGGCGGTCGCGGCGCTGGAGAAGCTCCGCATCGACTTGCTGCGCCTGCGCGCCGGGAACATCACCGTCGCCGGCGTGACCCAGAATCTGGGCGAGGCGCGCGAGCTGAGCGCGCAGGTTCGGCGCCTGCTCGCGGGGTTGGAGGAAGTGCCGCGGACGCTCGCCCGTGCCTGAGTCTCTCCACCGCCGCGTGCGGGTCGCAGTTCGCCGACTCAGACCTCTTCGCCCGACGCCGGCGGCGGCGCGCCGTCTGGCCCGGTTGGTGGGAAGGTTGGTCGCGACCCGCCCGCCGTCTCGCGCCGCGGAGCGCCTGCAACCGGCGATTGAACATTACCTGATGCGTCTGCTGGCGGGTGGGGGTCAACGGGGCGTGACCCGAATCGTCAGGAGCCTGGCGAAGCGTGGTTACGCCTTCGAGCAGTCCTTCAACCAGGGCGCGACGCGCGCTTGGCGAATGGCGCTGGACGCCCCGCCTCGGGATCTGACCCTCCAGACGTTTTCCGGAGCCGGCGTGCGTGCGACTCACGTGCTCTACCAGGCCCGGCCCGAGGTTCGCCTCACGCCGCGCCAACGCACGGCGCAGCGTCTCCAGGAGTCGTTCTATCAGCGGTATATCGAAGTCGGCCAGCGAGCGTATACCACCAAACCAACTCCGCGCCTTTCGCGGGACGATCGCCTGGTGCTCTTGATCGGCGAGCTGGAGGCCGACGTCAACAACGGCGGCTTCGAGCAGTATCTCGATAACAAGGGACGACGCCGGGCCCGCGAGGCGCTGGCGGCCCTTCGGAGGGCGGGGGCCACGAAGACGGCTGGCATGCTGGCCACCGCGATGGCCCCGGGCGCGACGCGCGGCGTGCTCCAGCGTCTCGACCGGCAGTTCTACCGGGTTCCGGAGGACCTCGCGGTGCTCACGATGCGGTATCTCGAGAGGCGGCGTGGCTGACGGCGGAGCGGCCGCCAGGCTAGAATCTCTCATCCTCACAGTACGGGAGTCACGATGTCATCGCTCGATCGTCGCCAATTCGTGAAAGCCGCGGGCGCCGGCCTCGGCGCCGTGGTCACCGGCCCGCGGGCGGTATGGCCAGACGAGCGGGTCATGGCCCGTGCCGCCGCTGCCACGGACAGCTTCGTCCTGCTCCGCCAGGAGCAGCAGCGGCGGCGCGGCGAGCTGCCGGCGGCAGCCGACTTCCACCGGCTTCCGCTCTCCTGGTACCAGGCCAAGGCCAGGGCGATCAAGGAAGAGGCCCGGCGCCGCGGTGCGGACGGGGGCGTGCTGCTGACCCGCACGCTCAACATCATCTACGTGACCGGCCTGTTCCACACCAACACCGAGCGGCCCTTCGCCTGCTTCCTGCCGATGGACGACGACGAGGCGCTCATCTGGTTCAATCCATACCTGGATCAGCAGCTGGTGCGCGAGTGGTGGAGCACGGCCAGTCACGCCTACTTCGACTACCATCACGCGGACGGCGGGTTTCCCAACGAGGGCAAGGTGACCCAGGGGGACACGATCAACGTGTATCGGTGGTGGGGCGAGACGCTGGCCAGACTCGGGTACGGGTTCAGGACCATTGCGGTGGACGCGGCGGCGGGTCCCGAAGGCGGCATCGCGCCGGGCCAGGATGTGACGGCCCGGCTGGACCTGGTGGGCCGGATCGAGGTGCCGCAGAAGATGCGGCCCACGGCGGGCGGTCTGGGGCAGCTCGCGGCCGCGCTCCCCGGCGCCCAGTTCGTGGACATCAACGATGTCTTGATCCGGCACCGGATCGTCAAGGACGAGATGGAGAACCGGCTCACGCAGCGGGCCATGGATTACTTCTCCGAGATCCACGCGTTCGTCCGGAACTACATCCTGGAGCGCGGCTTCGGGACGCTCGATTGGGAGATCGAGAACGCGGCGCGGCTGTGGGGCATGCAGCGCATCATGCAGGACGTCCCGCAACAACGTCGTGCGCGTGGGCGGCTACGGCGGTGAGCAGTACCGTTCGTTCTTGTTCGCGCCCTGGACCGAGTGGCAGGAGAAGGTCTGGGAGGTCCACACGGCGAGCTACTTCATCCAGGCGGAGCAGTCGCGCGAGGGCAATACCTGCTCCAACGTCGCCAAGGCGGTCCACGACTATCAGGTAGCCCATGGCGTGGCGAACCTGGTGTATCACCGGCCGGGACACGGCGAGGGCATGGAGGGGCATCAGCCGCCGTACCAGGCGTTGGGCGACTACACCGTGCTCAAGGCGGGAATGCATTTCTCGAACGAACCCGGCTTGTACGATCCGGAGCACGGGTTCGGGTTCAACCACTCGAACAACATCCTGGTGAGCCCGGGGAAGGGACTGCAGATGGGGACCGCGCCGTGCGACAAGGAGTGGTGCCTACTGAAGCTGTAGCTTGAGCGCGGGGGGACGCGGGTGGGGCGGGCCGGGGCGTCTCTTCGCGCGCTGCAGTTGCGCGCGCGCCGCAGACGAGGACAGTTTCATGGCGCGCGCTCCACTGACGCGCGCTCCGAGACGCCCCGGCCCGCCCACCCGCGTCCCCCCCAAGCGCCCTCGTCACGTCAGCGCAGCACTCTCTCCAAGAACTGCATCAGACGGCTCCACGCGTCCCGCGCCGGCGTCTCGCGGGTGCCGGGATCTTGATCCACATACAGCCAGAACCCGTGGCCCACGGGGTCGTAGATGTGGACGTCGTTGTGGATGCCGAGCGAGTCCAGCGTTGCTTTGAACTTGCGAACCTGGTCCGGCGGGATCCCCTGGTCTTGCCCCGCGAAGGTGCCGTACAGCGGGTGGTCCAGCTTCCTGAGCACCGCCGGATCCGTGACCAGCGACCCGTAGAACATCGCCGTAGCGTCGTGGTGCTCGCCGCCCAAGGCGTAGCTCAGCGCCACGCCGCCGCCGAAGCACCACCCCATGACGCCGATCTTGCCGGTCACGTCGTTCCGTTGCCGCAGGTAGCGTTGCGCCGCGTTGAGGTTGGCGATCACCGCCGGCATGTTGCCGCGGGTTGCCGAGGCCAGCCTGCGGTTCTCGTCCGGGCTGCTCCCGGTGCGGCCGCGGTACAGGTCCGCGGCGAGTGTCACGTACCCCTGCGCCGCGAATGCGTCCGCCACCTGACGCACCCGGTCCACCAGCCCGTTCCACTCGTGGATGAGGATGAGCGCCGGGAATGGTCCGGTGCCCTGGGGCACGGCGAGGTAGCCCTTGGTCGCTTCGTCTCCGGGTACGTAGCCGACGGCTTGTCCGGTGGGCGGCGGCGCCTTGCCGATGATGGCGTCCGGGATAGAAGACGGGACCTGCGCCTGCGATGCTTGGCACGGCACAGCAAGCATCGCCAGTATGGCTGAAAGAGGCACCACGTCGCGCTTCATGGGGAGGGCCTGTTGAAAGGTGCCCGTAGGGTGTCCGGAGCGCGGGCGCATGTCAAGGATGGCCCTGGCGGCCAGTGCGTCGGAGCGCGAATCTTGATCCGGTCTCACACACAGGATCGCCATTTGCCGCCCGCACGCATGGTAACGGTTCTTGCCGCCGCGCTGTTCGGCTTCGCCCTGGTGCAGCGCTCGTGGGCTCAAGAGCCGCCTTACGATCTCCTGCTCAAGAACGGCCGGGTGGTGGACGGCACCGGGAGCCCCTGGTACCGGGCCGACGTCGCAATCCGGGGTGACGCGATCGTCCTGATCGGGGCGTCCATCACCGATCCCGCGACCCGCGTGATCGACGTGGCGGGGCGGGTGATCGCGCCGGGATTCATTGACATCCACTCGCACGCGCGTCGGGGGATCTTCGAGGTTCCGACCGCGGACAATGACGTGCGCATGGGCGTGACCACGGTGATCGAGGGGCCGGACGGGGGATCGCCGGTGCCCTTGGCACCCTTCCTTGCGCGGCTCGACTCGCTCCCCAAGTCCGTTAACATCGGGACCTTCATCGGCCAGGGCTCGATCCGCTCGGCGGTGATCGGCGAGGTGAACCGGACGGCGACGCCGGACGAGATCGAGAAGATGAAGGCCTTGGTCGAGCAGGGGATGCGGGACGGTGCCTTTGGGCTCTCTTCCGGCCTGTTCTACGTGCCCGGCACGTTTACGCCCACCGAAGAGGTGATCGAGCTGGCGAAGGTCGCCGGCCGATACGGTGGGATCTACATCTCGCACATGCGCGAAGAGGCGTC
>JACPAP010000108.1 GCA_016180765.1 Gemmatimonadota bacterium | reverse complement strand
ACCCCCCGATGCGCCTCCTCCGCCCCGGGCTCGGCGCCCTGGTTCTCGCCATCCTGCTGGTGCTCGGGTTTCGTGGCACGGGTCCGGTGCCGCCGCTGGGCCCCTTGCTCGATCCGTGGCGCGGGGTCTGGGCTGCCGCGTCGGTCGCCCACTTGCCGCGCCACGCCGCCGAGACCATCCCGGGGTTCAGCGACACGGTGCGAATCGTCTACGACGACCGGGCCGTTCCACATCTCTTCGCGACCTCGGAAATGGACGCGTATCGAGCGCTGGGCTATGTGGTGGCCCGGGACCGGCTGTTCCAGCTGGAACTTCAGACCCGGGCGACAGCCGGAACGCTCACCGAGCTATTGGGCCGCGGGGCGTTGGAGGCCGACCGCTCCCAGCGCTCCTTGGGCCTCGCGTGGAGCGCGGAGCGGGAGTGGGCCGCGACCGACTCGACGTCTCCGGTGGCGCGCGCCGCCGTTGCGTACGCCGAGGGCGTCAACGCCTGGATCGACGCCTCAGGCGATCGGGACCTGCCGCTGGAGTATCACTTGCTGCACGCGCGTCCCATGCGCTGGAGGCCGCAGTACACGCTCTATTTGATGAAGCGCATGGGCTACACGCTCGCCTTCAACACGTTCGAGCGGCGGCGGGACCGGGTGGCCATGCTCATTGGCGATGCCGCGGCCGGCGCGCTCTTCCCCGTCCACTCTCCCATTCAACAACCGATCCAGCCGGGGCCGGGACCGTATCCGAGGTTCGATTTCGCGCCCCTTCCAGCTCCCTCGTTTCGCGGCCTCGGCGCGGCCGTTCCGGGCGTGGGAGCTGACGCCGGCCAGGAAGACGCGATCGGCAGCAACAACTGGGCCGTAAGCCCCAGGCGCTCTGCGTCGGGTCAGGCGCTCCTGGCCGGTGATCCGCACCTCGACCTGACCCTGCCGAGCATCTGGTACGAAGCGCAGCTGGTGGCGCCGGGCGCCTTGGATGTCTACGGCGTGACCATCCCCGGCGTCCCGGGGATCGTCATCGGCTTCAACCGCGACGTCGCGTGGAGCTTCACCAACACCGAAAGCGACGTCCTCGACATGTACGTCGAAACCCTGGATGACCTCGCCAGCCCCACGGGGTACCTGCTGGACGGAACCTGGCGTCCACTGGAGCGCCGCCTCGAACGCTATCTGGGACCCAAGGGAGAGGTGCTGGCCCAGGGGAGCGTCTACTACACCCACCGCGGTCCGGTGGCGCTGACCGGCGATCGGCCGACGTCCATTCGCTGGCTGGTACTCGAAGCCGGCGTTGGGGACGCGCTGCTTCAGGCGCAAAAGGCTCGGAACGTCGACGAGTGGCTGCGGGTGATGGAGAGTTTCCGGACGCCCGCCCAGAACGGCATCGTGGCCGACCGGCAGGGGACCATCGCCATCCGCTCCACCGGTGCGTTTCCCGTCCGGCCGGGCGACGGGCGCGGCGATCGGATGCGCGACGGCACCGCCAGCCAGAGCGATTGGGTCGGCTACTGGCCGCTCGCGCGCTACCCCTTCGCCCGCAATCCCGCGCAGGGCTACCTGGTCTCGGCGAACCAGGAACCCAAAGACGCCCGAGTGGATCCCGGCTACCTGGGCAGCAACTGGCCCTCGCCCTGGCGCGCCATGCGGATCAATCAACTGTTGCGGGACGATTCGGCCGTTACCGTGGACGCGATGCGTCGGTTTCAGACCGATCCCGGCAGTGCGCGGGCTGATGCCTTCGTGCCGCTGTTGTTGCAGATCGGAGCGGCGGCGGGAGCGGCAGATGCGGCAGAAGCGCTAGAAGCCGCAGGGGCGGCAGAGGAGGGAGAGGCCGCAGGGGCCGCAGCCCTCAAGCAAGCCCTCCAGCTGCTCGGTGAGTGGGACCGGCGATATACGCGAGACAACCCACGCGCCGTGTTGTTCGAGTTCGTGATGCAGGAGCTCCAGAGCCGCTTGTGGGATGAGCTACTCACGCCAGGCCCCAATGGGCCGCGCGCGGCGACGCCGAGTGAGGCGGTGCTGCTCCAAGCGCTGCACGACTCGGTGACGAGCTGGTGGGACGACCGGCGCACCACCAACGTCGTGGAGAAGCGGGAGGATATCGTCGCGACGAGCCTCACCGCCGCGCTGGAACCCGCCCGGGCACAATATGGCGAGCCCGCCGCGCCGGATGCCTGGCGCTGGGATCGGGCGCACCGCGCGAACATCTATCACCTGCTCCGCATCCCCAGCTTCTCCGCGTTGCGCCTCCCGGTGAACGGCGGCCCGTCCACCATCAGCCCGTCCTCGGGCGACGGCACCGAGGGCGCGAGCTGGCGCATGGTGGTGGAGATGGGACCCGAGGTGCGCGGACTCGGGGTCTACCCCGGAGGCCAGTCCGGCAATCCGGCGAGCCGGCGATACCAGGACCGCATCCCCCGGTGGCTGAACGGCGATCTCGATACGCTCCGCTTCCCGCGCTCGAGCGCCGAGCTGGCGCCGGGCCGCACGACGGCCACGCTCACCCTGATCCCCGCGGGTCCCCGATGACCTACCTGCGCGTCGTGGGGGTCGCCGCGGTGACGGTGGTCGCCACCATCCTGCTGGGGTGGTGGTCCGTGGTGCTGGTGGGCATCACCAGCGGGTTAATCTCTCCGCCGGGCCGCACCACGGTGCTGGAGGCGGGAGGCGGCGCGGCGCTCGGCTGGGCGGCGATCCTCGCGGCGTCCGCCTTGGGCGGACCCATCTGGGCGGTCGCGCAGCGCGTGGGCCCCGTGTTCGGGGTGCCTGGACTCGCGTTCGTCGCCATTACATTGGTATTCTCGGCGCTGCTGGCCGGGAGCGCCGCGCTCGTGGCGGGGGAGCTGCGGCGGCCGCCCGCTCTACGGCGCCTCGGGAGGAGGAAGTCATGAAGATCAAACCCAGGATGCCGGGCAAGGGTCCGTTTCCGAGCCTGTTCGACGAGACGCTTGACGCCTGGTGGGACGCGCGGGCCGGCGTGATCGACGAGGTGCGCAACATCCCGGCTGGCCGGTT